>JALZNL010000473.1 GCA_030857715.1 Actinomycetota bacterium
CGAGATGGTCGAGGGCGACGGCCACGTGCAGGTCGAGGTGCGTGTCCACGCCAACGGTGACCGGCACCTCGGCGTCGCTGCGGGCAGGCACGGGCATCGTGTCTTCTCCTCTCGCTCATTGGTCACGGCTCCCTGCGCTCGCCGGACCGGGACGGAGGGCGGTACTGCGATGGGACCTTCTCGACAGGCTCCTATGAGGCCACTGCCACCCCGTCCGGGGCGCGGCGTCTACCCTCCCTGAACGACCGACAGTTCGCTAACAAGGCACTGTGGCCCTACGATTTTCGGGTCAGGCCGGTCGGGAGGGCAGCCACCGCTCACATTCTCGCAGTACGATTTTCCCGGAATGGTACCGCTACGCGCCCGTAGGGACTGGTGTTGCAAAACGGGTGAGGGTACATAGCGGAGAGTGGAGGCGAAGCCGGAGCGTGCTGACAAGCTATCTTCGTAGCGCCGCCAGCGTCAGCAGGCCGGTCGCGGCGAGGAGGGCGGCGACGAGTTGGATCTTCCAGATAACGTCGGGCATCTCTGCCTGCAGGAGCGAGCCGCCGACGATGGGGCTGACGCCGCAGGCCGCGCCGAAGCAGGCGCCGAAGAGTGCAAGATACGTCCCCCGGAGGCGCACCGGCGCGAGCTCGGCGGCCAGCGAAGCTCCCGCCACCTCCAGAACCATCTCCGCGAGCGTGAAGAACAGGACGAAGGCGACGAGAATGCCGAGGAAGGACTCCGTCAGGAGCAGCGTCGCTGATGAAAGGGCGAAGAGGACGGCCCCGGCCAAGAGTGCTGTCACCTTTGAGCCCCGGTCTATGAGGTAGGAGACGGGGAGCTGGAACAAGATCACCATGAGCCCGTTCGCGCCTAAAAAGAGGCCGATCTGCCCGTCTGGCACCCCCACGAAGTTCTTGGCGTAGACGGGCAACGCCTGCCAGTCCTGCGTGAAGACGTAGTAAAGGAGCACCCCCACGCCAAGCAGAAGGACGAAAGGCCCGTCCGCGAAAGCCTCGCGCAGACCCCGTTTGTTTTTCCCGCCGGCGTCACCCTCCCGCCGCGGGGGGAGCGACTCCCGGACGGTCGCGGAGAGGGCGAGGGCGACGAGCGCCGTCAGGACGGAGGTGCCGACGAAGAGCTTCGGGTAGACGCCGGCGGAGCCGCCCGCGGCGGCCGAGATCAGGCCCGCCGACATCGGCCCCGCGGCCCAGCCGACGTTCCCGCCGACCCTGACCAGGCCGTAGGCGCGGGAGCGCATCCCAACCGGCGTCACGTCGGCGACCATCGCGTTGCGCGACGCCTCGAACATGGACCAGCCGAGCAGCCCGTGGGCCGCGGAGACGGCCAGGTACCCGACGAACCCGTCCACCAGGGCAAAGCCGAGAAAGCTCGTCGCGCTGCCGGAGAGGGCGACGAGCATCGTCGGCTTACGACCGTAACGGTCCGTGAGGGGCCCCGCAACCAGCCCCGAGACCACACTCGACCCCGCGAAGACCGCCAACCCGACGCCGACCAGGGAGAGGGGGATCCCAAGGACGTTGTGGAAGTAGATCGAGCTGAACGGGAAGTACAGCCCGTGCCCGAACCGGAACACGAGCATCGCGAAGAGGAGCAACCAAACCCGCCGGTCGAACCCACTGAACGCCTTTGCGGCACGAGAAATCACCCGCGGATGATAACGGAAGATAAGGCTTCAGGTATCAGGTTTCGGGCTTCAGGTTTTCGTGTTCGGGTGGGCCGCCGGCTGTGAGATACTCCGCTTGTATTTACCGGGTAGGAGGAGGAACTTTGGCTCGTAGAATGGAACTTCCGGGTTCGCTCGCGGAACTTTCGCGCGCCCTGTGGTCGCGGGAACTCTCGCCGGTCGAGGTGACGGAGGCGTTGCTCGCGCGTATCGAGTCCGATGAGACGAACGCGTTTATCACGGTGACGCCGGAGAGGGCGATGGAGGACGCGGAGCGGGCGGAGGCGGAGATCTCGGCCGGTGAGTACCGCGGCCCGTTGCACGGGGTACCCGTCGGTATCAAGGACCTCGTCTTCACGAAGGACGTCCGCACCACGATGGCCTCGGCGTTCTTCGAGGACCACGTACCCGACCACGACGCCGCGGTCGCGCTGAGGCTCCGCGAGGCCGGGACCGTGCTTCTCGGGAAGACGAACACCCATGAGTTTGCCTACGGCCCGACGGGGGACCGCTCCTTCTTCGGGCCGACGAGGAATCCCCACGACCCGGCCAGGGTCTCCGGCGGCTCCTCCGGCGGCTCCGGCGCTGCCGTGGCCACCGGCCTCTGCTACGGCGCCATCGGCTCGGACACGGGCGGCTCTATCCGCATCCCGGCCGCCCTCTGCGGCGTGGTCGGCATGAAGCCGACCTTCGGGCGCGTCGGCAAGAGCGGCGTCTTCCCCCTGGCCTGGACCCTGGACCACGTCGGCCCCCTCACCCGCACCGTGGAGGACAACGCGCTCTTCCTCTCCATCCTCGCCGGCCACGACCCGGAAGACCCGTACTCCGTTGACCGTCCTACCGAAGACTTCGCCCGCGACCTGGACCGCGGCGTCCGGGGGACCGCCATCGGCGTCCCGACGAGTTTCTTTTTCGAGCACGTCGAGAGGGAGGTCGGGGCGCGGGTGCGGGAGGCCGTCGAGACCTTCCGGAGCCTCGGCGCCGAGGTACGCGAGGTCGAGGTCCCGAACGCGTGGGAGACCCTGCACGCCCAGCGCCTGACCCTCGCCGCGGAGGCCTACGCCGTCCACGAGGAGCGCCTGAAGTCCGAGCCCGAGAGGTTCGACGACCAGGGGCTGGAGCGCCTGCTGCGGGGCGAGGAGCTTCGGGCGTACAGGTACGCGAACGCCCAGCAGAGGAAGCTGCGGTCGCGCCGCGAGTTCGAGAGGGTGCTGGAAGAAGTGGACGTCATCCTCGCCCCGAGCGTCCCGATCCCGGCGACCGAGCTAGGGCAGAGACAGGTCACCATCGAAGGCCACGACGAGGCGGTCTACTCAGCCCTCACC
>JALZNL010000474.1 GCA_030857715.1 Actinomycetota bacterium
CACCCGCGAGATGAGCTCGAACCCCAAAAACGCCGCGATGATTAGTATGGCGAGCTGCGCCAGCAGTTCCTGCATCTCTTAACCGGCCTCGCTCTCTCTGTCCGTCCCGCCTTCGGACGCTTCCTTCAGCGCCTCGCGGGTCGCCTCCTGGCGGACCTCGCCGTCGTGGGCGATGCAGGTGGTGGCGATGATCTCGTCCTCGAAGTCCAGGTTCGGGTGGAGGTCGTGCTCGTTTTTGTCTTCGGCCCGGTCTTCTGTGATGTGGCCTACAAGGTTGTGCATGTTGCGCGAGAGGAGCTGGCTGGCGTGTATGGGCATCGTACTCGGCACGTTGACGGGGCCGATGATCCTGACCTGCTGGTGCTCGACGGTCTCCCCGGCCTCCGAAAGCTCGCAGTTGCCCCCGGCCTCGGCGGCGAGGTCCACGATGACACTCCCCGGCTTCATGCTCTCGACCATCGCCTTGTCCACGAGCGTCGGGGCCTTCCTGCCCGGCACGAGCGCCGTAGTCAGGACGATGTCCATCTCCTTTATCCTCTCCCGCAAGAGCTCCTGGTCCCGCTCCAACTTCTCCTTGGACCAGCCCTCGTCTTCTTCCTCGTCCTCCTCGGGCTCTTCTTCGCCCTCGACGACGTACTGATCCCGCGGCGGCTCGGCGAAGGAGTAGAAGCCGAGCGAGGTCATGAACTTGTTGAAGCCCGTGGGCTCGTACTCGACGAACTCGTCTTCTGGCTCCTCTTCCTCGCCCTCGTCGTCGGAGTCTATAAAGGAGGCGCCAAGGGATTGGGCCTGCTCCTTGGTCTCCGGACGGATGTCGTAGGCGAAGACCTCCGCGCCCAGGCGGTTCATGATCGCGATGGCCTGCAGCCCCGCGACCGCGATGCCGAAGACGAGGACCTTCGCCGCCTTCGTCGTGCCGGCGGCCGTGGAGAGCATGGGGACGTACTTGCCCAGGGAGTCCGCGGCTATGAGTGCCGTCTTGTAGCCGGCGATGGAGCCCATCGAGGAGAGGGCGTCCATGCTCTGGGCCACGCTCGTGCGCGGGATGGCCTCGTTGGCAAAGACCGTGACGCCCGCCTCGGCGAGCTTCTGGACCAGCTCGGGGTTTCCGGGGCCGTTCAAAAAGCAGAGCAGGATCTGGCCCCCCTCCATCATCCCGATCTCCTCTTCGGTGGGACTTGCCACCTTGACGATCAGGTCGGAGCCGCCGTAGACGCCCGCGGCCTCTTCGACCACCCTTGCCCCGGCCTCTTCGTAGTTTTCGTCGAGGTTGTAGTCGCGGCCGGCCCCGGACTCGACTACAACCTCGAAACCCTCCTTGGCGAGCCTGGCGACGGTCTCGGGCACCAGCCCGACCCGCCGCTCCCCCTCCAACACCTCTTTTGGAACCCCGATCCTCACGAGGGGGGATTATAGCGATGCCGCCGGCCTCGCGCCCGCGCACACGCCAGCGTGGAAATCGTTACCAACAAAATTCCCTTCTGTTACCAAATTGTTATCCGACGGCAGTAATTTTTAACCAGAGACTGGAGCAGGGATCAGAGTAGAGAGAGGAGGTCGACGGCGATGAAGAAGATAAAGGGTGCGTACACCGGGAGGATTATGACGGCCGGTGTGGCCGCGGCGGTACTCTTTGTGGGGATCGGCCTCCTGCTGTACTCCGTGTTCGGCGGGGGCGAGCCTGCGTCCGCGAACACGCCGGAGAAGGTCTCGGACAAGGTCACCGATGAGGTCCAGGAGAGGTTCGCCAGGAGCCTGCCGGAGAGGATCGTGGAGGGGGTCAGCGGCCCCAGGGTGGACGCCCCGGAAGAGAAGACCCTCAAGCTGACCGTGCCGGCGTTGGAGCGGGTAGAGGACGTGCCCGTCTACGACGCCGCGAAGGACGAGTACGAGGACGCCATGCACGACGGGACGGCCCACGTGAAGGGGACCGGCTTCCCCTGGCAGGACGGCGCCAACGTGTATATCGCCGGGCACAGGGTCGGCTACCCTGGGACGAAGAGCAACCTCGTCTTCTGGGACCTGGACAAGCTGGAGAAGGGGGACGAGATCCTCCTGACCGACGCCGAAGGCAAGCGCTACACCTACCAGGTCTTCGACAAGTTCGTCGTCGACCCGAGCGCCGTACGGGTCCTGCGTCCCATGCCGGGCAAGAGCGTCGTCAGCCTCCAGACCTGCACCCTCCCCGATTACTCCAGGCGCCTCGTCGTCCAGGGCGAGCTGAAAGAGAACGGCTAGGATCCGCCGGGGGTTCCGGGTTGTAACCGCGGTGTTACTTTCTTAAGGTATGCTCTGTTCGGGCATACGCACAGGAGGTAGTGAGTGAGAACGTACCGGGGCAAGAGGAGCGTGGGCAGGATCTTCGGTTACCTGCTCGCCACGCTCATGGTCTTTTCGGGGCTGGTCCTCGTCGGGTACTCCTTTCTCATGGGCGACCCGCTCGCGACGGCGGCCATCTTCGGTAAGGAGCCGCCGAAGAGCGGCGACATGAGCCTCACCGTCCCCAACATGGGCCGCGTGGACGACGTGCCCGTCTACACCGGCCCCTCCAACGACGAGGACGCCCTCCACGACGGCACCCTCCACGTAGACAACACGGGTTTCCCGTGGCAGGATGGCTCCAACGTGTACATCGCCGGCCACCGCCTGGGCTTTCCCGGCACCGCCAGCTACCTGGTCTTCTGGGACCTGGACAAACTGCAAAACGGCGACAAGGTCGTGCTCAAAGACGCCGAGGGCACGCGCTACACTTACCAGGTCTTCGAGAAGTTTATCGTCAACCCCGACGCCTACTCCGTCACCCAGCCCGTCCCCGGCAGGAGCATCGTCAGCCTCCAGACCTGCACCCTCCCGGACTACTCGCAACGCCTCATAGTCCAGGCGGAGCTCACGAGCGTCGCGTAGCCGCGGAAGGGACAGGACGCGCCCCCCGGCCCTCCGCGCTGATACCATTCCCCCAGGACCCATGACCGGAGACGCCAGAAGAGAGCCCCCTT
>JALZNL010000062.1 GCA_030857715.1 Actinomycetota bacterium
GACCCGGGAGGCGATCCGGGAGGGCATCCCCATCTACAAGCCCCTCGAAAGCGAGCCCATCTTCCCGCCGATGGTCACGCGCATGATCGCCGTCGGGGAGGAGACCGGCGACCTCGACGGGATGCTCACGAAGATAGCGGAGTTCTACGAGTCCGAGGTGGACGCGACGGTAAAGGCTTTGACCTCCATCATCGAGCCGCTCATGATCGTGGTGGTCGGGGGCATCGTAGGGGGCATCATCGTCGCCATGTACCTCCCGATGTTCAAGATCTTCGAGCTCGTGGAGTAGCCTGGGTCCATTTCTAGATGCATGAGGCACCTTGTGCTAGTATCTCCGAGGTTTAGAACACGCACGCCCGCCGGAAGGTCCAGGAGACCCGGGTGGTGGTCCGTCCAGAGGCATTGAGGCGGATTGCGAGGCGCGGGCGGAGGATACCAACCACCAAAGAGAGGGTTAGAGTTTTGGATAGCACAACCGAGAGGGTCGGGATCCGAGAGCTGCTCGAGGCCGGGGTCCACTTCGGGCACCAGGCCAAGCGCTGGAACCCCAAGATGAAGCGCTACATCTTCGCGCAGCGCACCGGCGTACACATCATCGACCTCGACCAGACGATCACGCTGCTCGAGCAGGCGCTGAAGTTTATCCGCGGCGTAGCCGAGGCGAACAAGGACGTCCTCTTCGTCGGTACCAAGAAGCAGGCCCAGATCCCGCTGGCCGAGCAGGCCATCAGGAGCGGCCAGCCCTACGTTGCCGAGCGCTACATCGGCGGTATGCTGACCAACTTCCAGACCATCCTGCCGCGCATCCAGTACTTCACGGACCTTGCCGAGAGGGTCGAGGCGACTCCGGAAGAGGCGAAGACCGGCAAGGACTGGTTCGCGCTCAACCGCGAGTACCAGAAGCTGCGGCGCAACTTTGCCGGGCTCACGGAGATGGAGCGGCTCCCCGGCGCGATTTTCGTCGTGGACCCCAAGCGTGAGGAACTGATGGTCAAGGAGGCGAATCGGCTCAAGATCCCGGTCGTGGCACTCACGGACACCAACTGCGACCCCGAGGTCGTCGACTATGTCGTCCCGGGCAACGACGACGCGATCCGGGCGATAGGCCTGATCTCGCGCCTCGTCGCCGATGCGATCGTCGCGGGCCGCGGCGAGGAGGTCCCGACCGAGGACCGCGCGCTGCCGCCGGTCATCGAGGAGGCCCTGGTCAACGAAGAGGTCGAGGCCGCCAAGGCCTCCACCAACGGCAACGGGGCAGCAGTCGCTCCGGTTGAGCCCGAGGCGGAGACGCCCGCGGTCACCACCGAGCCGGCCACCGCGGATGCCCCGCCGAACGGCGCGCAGTCCGCTGCAGAGCCGGTGGCGGAGACGGCCGACGAGGTCGCGGCCGATGAACCCGTAAGGGACCCTGCCGAAGAGCCTGTTGCGGAGGAGCCCTCGACAGACGAACCCGCGGTTGAAGAGGCCGAGGAGGAGAGCTCCGAGGAGGCTTCCGCTGAGGCGGGGCAGGCGAACGAACAGAACGAGGAGAGCTAAGAGCTTTGGCTAGCACCATAGAGAAGATAAAGCAGCTGCGGGAGGAGACCGCGGCGGGCATGATGGACGTCAAGCGGGCGCTCGATGAGACCGACGGCGACGTCGAGGGGGCCCGTAAGGTCCTGCGCGAGCGGGGCCAGGCCATCGCCGCCAAGAAGAGCTCCCGCGAGGCCACCGAGGGCCTGATCGACGCCTACATCCACTTCAACGGCCGCGTCGGGGTGCTCGTGGAGATCAACTGCGAGACGGACTTCGTGGCCCGTACGCCGGAGTTCAAGGAGTTCGCCCGCAACGTGGCCCTTCACGTCGCGTCCATGAGGCCGATCTGCGTGTCCCCGGAGGACATCGCGGCCGAAGCCCGCGAGGAGGAGCGGCAGATCGTGGACAAGCAGGTCGCCGAGATGGGCAAGCCCGAGAAGATACAGGCCCAGATCGTCGAGGGCCGGATGCGTAAGTGGGAGTCCGAACAGGCCTTGCTTACACAGCCTTACGTCAAGGAGATGGACAGGACGGTCGGGGACCTGTTGCAGGACACGATCCAGAGGGTCGGCGAGAACGTGGTGATCCGACGCTTCGTCCGATACGAGCTCTAGGTACGTATTGGAAGACGCCGCGAGGATAGGCGAGACGGACGGGACCGGGCTCTCAGAGCTCGGTCCCGTAAAGCGCATCGTCCTCAAGCTCTCCGGGGAGAGCCTCGCCGGTGAGAACGGCTACGGGATAGACCCGGCGAGCCTGGACTGGACGGCGAGCAGCGTGGTCGAAGCCGTCGAGGCTGGTGCTGAGATCGCGATAGTCGTGGGCGGCGGCAACATCTTCCGCGGCTCGCACGTCGCGGCGGAGCTCGGCATCGAGGGTGCCACCGCCGACTACATGTCCATGCTCGGCACCGTCATCAACGCGATGGCGCTGCAGGCGGCCCTCGAAGGCCGGGGTGTGGAGACGCGGGTCCAGACGGCCATCGAGATCCAGGAGGTCGCCGAACCCTACATCCGCCGCCGCGCGATGCGCCACCTGGAAAAAGGCCGCGTGGTCATCTTCGGCGGCGGCACCGGCAACCCGTTCTTCACGACGGACACCGGTGGAGCTTTGCGCGCACTAGAGATAGGCGCCGATGCGCTGCTCATGGCGAAGAACCGGGTGGACGGCGTCTACGACAAGGACCCTCGCCGGCACCCGGACGCCGTGCGGCTGGACCGGCTGAACTACATGGACCTCCTCTCCAACGACCTCGCGGTCATGGACCACACGGCTGCGACGCTCTGCAGCGGGGAGAACCTGCCCATAGTCGTTTTCGATATACTGAAGCCCGGGAACCTGCGCCGGGTGTTGCAAGGGGAGCGCGTCGGCTCCCTCGTGTGGGGTGCCACAAATGGGGCCAATGGCAGGGCAGAGGGCGGAGGAGGCCAGCGTGTCTGACATCATCGACCTGACGGCCGCGGAGCGCCGGATGCAGGGTGCTGTGGAGTCCGTGAGGAGCAACTTCGCTACCATCCGCACCGGGCGGGCGAACCCTTCGATCCTGGACAGGATAGAGGTCGAGGCTTACGGGACGAAGATGGACCTCAGGAGCGTCGCGAACGTCGGCGTGCCCGAGCCGAGGTTACTCACCGTGACGCCGTTCGACCCGAACTCGCTCAAGGACATCGAGCGGGCGATCCTGGACGCCGACATAGGCCTGAACCCGCAGAACGACGGCAAGATCCTGCGCCTCCCCATCCCGGAGCTCACCGAGGAGCGCCGCCGGGAGCTCATACGCATGGCCCGCAGCATGGCCGAGGAGGGTAAGGTCTCCGTCCGTAACGTCCGCCGGGACGAGATGCGCGACGTCCACGAGCTCCGAAGGGAGGGCGAGGTCTCCGAGGACGACGAGCGCCGCGCCGAGGACGAGCTTCAGAAGCTCACGGACGGCTACGTCAAGCGGGTGGACGCCACTCTCTCGGACAAAGAAGCGGAGCTTCTGGAGGTCTAGCTGCTGGACCCCAGAGCTAAACGCGCCCCCGCGGGTCCTCACCCGCCGCCCGCCCACGCGGACTTCGACCCGAACCTCGCACCCCGACACGTCGCCATCATCATGGACGGAAATGGACGCTGGGCCCAGCGCCGCTGGCTCCCCCGCGCCGCCGGACACCGCCAGGGCGTCGCCGTCCTGACACCCCTCCTCGAAACCGCCGGGAGGGCTGGCGTCAAGACCCTCACCCTTTACGCCTTCTCCACCGAGAACTGGAACAGGCCGGAGTCCGAGGTCAAGACCCTCATGCGCCTCTTCCTGGAGACGGCGCGCAAGAAGGTGCCGGAGCTCAACGAGCGCGGCGCCCGGCTGCGCTTTCTCGGCCGCCGCGAGGGCCTGCCCGGGCGGGTACTCGAAGCGTTGCGGGAGGCCGAGGAGCTCACGGCCCACAACGATAGCCTCGACGTCTACATCGCGCTCAACTACGGGGGCCGCGCCGAGATAGTGGACGCCGCCAGGCGCATGGCCGCCGACGGCGTGCCGCCCGAGGCGATGGACGAGGAGACCTTCGCCCGGTACCTGTACGCGCCGGACGTGCCCGAGGTGGACCTCGTGATCCGCACCAGCGGCGAGCTCCGCGTCTCGAACTTCCTGCTCTGGCAGATCGCCTACGCGGAGTTCTTTGTCACCGAGACGCTCTGGCCGGACTTCTCCCCGGAGGAGTTCATGCAGGCCCTCCGCTCCTTCGCCGCCCGGTCCCGGCGCCGCGGCGGCGTCTGAGGACCCGTGCTCCGGTGGCGGACCGTCACGGCCCTGGTCCTGGCGCCTATCGTCCTTGGCGCGATCATGGTCGGCGAGGCCGCCGTTCTCGCCCTCGTCCTCGTCGTGGTAGCCGTCTCCGCCTACGAGCTCTCCCGGGCGCTGAAACCGCTCCCTTTCGTCGCCGCCTTCGGGGCCGGCGCCATCCCGGTCCTCCTCTCAATTCCATACAAACAGACCGGGATACTGGCCGGCGCGGTGGCGGGTCTCCCGTGGGCCCTTCTGTGGCTGGCCGGTAAACCGGAGACACGGACGCTGCGGGCGGTGCTCGCCGTGCTCCTGATGGCCCTGTGGGTCGGGGTGCCGCTCGCCCATCTGAGTCTCTACCCGGGGACCCCTGACGAGGTCTTCGTTCTGACCATGATCGCGGTCGTGGGACCCTGGATCTCGGACGCAGGCGCATACTTCGCCGGCCGTTTTTTCGGCCGCCATCCGGCCTTCCCGACCCTGAGCCCGAAAAAGACGGTCGAGGGCATTATCGGCGGCCTGATCGTGACGGTGCTCGTGGTCTCGCCCTTCGCCGTCGCCTCCCTGGACTACACGGTGACGAAAGCGCTAGCGATCTCGCTCGGCGTCTCCCTGGCGAGCCAGGGTGGAGACCTGTTCGAGTCGGTGCTCAAGCGCATCCTGGACGTGAAGGACCTCGGCCACTTTCTCCCCGGCCACGGCGGCCTGCTCGACCGGATCGACAGCCTCCTCTTCACGGTCCCCGCGGTATACTACATCTCGTTGCTCGTATGAGATTCCCTCCCACACCCTCGTGAAACGCCGCCTGACCATCCTGGGCTCGACCGGCAGCATCGGCCTGCAAGCCCTGGACGTCGTCCGCGCCCACCCGGACCGCTTCGAAGTCGTCGGGCTCTCCGCCGGCCGGAGTGCCGAAGTCCTGCGCCAGCAGGCACGGGAGTTCTCGCCGGAGTTCGTCGCCCTGGAGAACGGCCAGGCTATGGACCTCGACGGCCTCGCGTGCGAGAGGCTCGCCGGGCCTGGCTCCGCGGGGCGCCTCGCGGAGGCGCCGGTCGACGTGGTCCTGAACGGCATCGTCGGCTTCGCGGGTCTGGCCGCGACGGTAGGCGCGCTTCAGGCTGGCAACCGGGTCGCCCTCGCCAACAAGGAGTCCCTGATCGCCGGTGGCGAATGGGTGATGTCCCTGGCAAAGAACAGCCCCCTGATCCCCGTAGACTCCGAGCACTCCGCCATCTTCCAGTGCCTGGAGGGCCGGAGCCAGGAGGAGGTCAGCGGCATCCTGCTAACGGCTTCGGGCGGCCCGTTCTTCTCCGCGGAGAAGGCGCAGCTCGTCGAGATTGGCCCCGAGGACGCCCTGGCGCACCCGACGTGGAAGATGGGGCAGAAGATCACCATAGACTCCGCCACGATGATGAACAAGGGCCTCGAGGTCATAGAAGCCCACCACCTCTTCGGCGCGGCCTACGACGACGTTAAGGTCGTCGTGCACCGCCAATCCGTGGTCCACGGTGGCGTGCTCTTTAACGACGGTTCCGTGGTGTTGCACGCCGCGTTGCCGGACATGAGGCTGCCTATATCCTACGGGGTCCTCTACCCCGAGCGCGTGGACGTGGGCGCGAAACCCGTTCCGTTCGACGCCGCCACCTGGACCTTCGAGGAGCCGCGCGACGACCTGTTCCGGTGCCTCCCGCTCGCCGTCGAGGCCGGCAAGGCCGGGGGCGCCTACCCGGTCGCGCTCAACGCCGCCAACGAGGTCGTCGTCGAGGCATTCCTGGACGGCGGGGTACAATTCCTCTCGATACCAGACGTGATCGAGGAGGTCCTCGGAGCCTTGCCGGACTTCGGCCCGATGAACAGCATGGAAGCCATAACAGCCGTAGACGCCTGGGCCAGAGACGAGGCCCGGCGCCGAGCGAAGGGGACCCCCGCATGACTTTCGCCCTCGGCATCCTCGGCCTCATCTTCCTCATCGTCATCCACGAGCTCGGCCACATGCTCACCGCCAAGGCCGTCGGCGTGCGCGTCCCCGAGTTCGGCGTCGGCTTCGGCCCCGCCCTCTTCAAGAAGAAGATCGGCAAGACCGTCTATTCTTTCCGCATAATACTACTCGGCGGTTTCGCCAAGATGGCGGGGATGGGGGACGGCGAGGAGGGGCCTGGCACGTACCAGTCCAAGGCGCCGTGGCGGCGGGCGGCCATCATTCTGGCGGGGCCGATGGCGAACGTGGTGGCGGCGGTCGTGATCTTCACGGGCATCTACATGAGCGGCGTCCCGCGGGCGACGACCGAAATAGCGGACGTCGTGCCCGACTCCCTTGCGGCGGAAGCCAACATACAGAAGGGCGACCGAATAGTCTCGGTGAACGGGAAAGAGGCCGGGGACTGGGAAGGGTTCGTCGGGAGCGTCGGTCAGAAGGAGCCGGGGGACAACGTCGAGCTCGTCGTCAGCAGGGATGGGGAAGAGCGGGCGGTCTCGGGGGAGCTGGTCGCGGACCCGGAGAACCCGGGGCGGGCGCTCGTCGGGGTGCGGCCCGTGGTCGTGGAGGACACGTATGGACCGCTGGCGGCGCTGGGGCAGGCCGTGGGGCGGTGCGTGGAGATCACGGTAACGCTCGGGACGTTTGTCGGGGATCTGGTGACGGGGGAGCGGTCGTTCGTCAAGAACGTGAGCGGGCCCGTGGGTATCACGTCGGTTGCGAGCACGTCGGTGGCGCAGGGATTCTTCCTGCCGCTGCTCGCGATCATCAGCCTCAACCTGGCCCTGTTCAACCTGTTGCCGATCCTGCCGCTGGACGGGGGTCACCTGTTCTTTATAGCGGCGGAGAAGCTGATCGGAAGGCCCGTGAGCGAGCAGACGATGGGGAAGTTCGCCGCCCTGGGCGTGGCGCTGGTGCTGATGCTGTTCGTGTTCGCAACCTACGCGGACCTTAGTAAAATCTTTACGGGAACGCCGTTCATCCCGGAATAAGATAAGACGACAGCGAGTTTTTAGGAGTGAGATGACTGAGGCAGCGGTACGCGAACGTCCTGTGACTAGCAGGCAGATCAAGGTCGGCGACGTGCCCATAGGCGGCGGTGCCCCCGTGGTCGTCCAATCCATGACGAACACCATGACCTACGACGTCGAGGCGACCGTCCAACAGGTCTACGACCTGAACGCCGCGGGCGCCGAGCTGGTGCGCGTCTCCGTCAACGGTTCCAAGGCGCTGAACGGTTTCAGAGAGGTCGTGTGGCGTTCCCCCGTCCCATTGATCGCGGACATCCACTTCGACTACCGCATGGCGCTAGGGGCTGCCGACGCCGGGGCGGCCTGCGTGCGCATCAACCCGGGCAACGTGGGCAACGACGACCGCTACCGCCGGGTCATCGAGAAGTGCCAGGAGACCGGCGTTGCCATGCGCATCGGTGTGAACTCGGGTTCCGTCGAGAGGAAGTACTGGGACCTGCCCAAGCACGAGGCGCTGGTTGCGAGCGCGCTGCACAAGGTCGAGGTGGCCGAGGAGATGGGCTTCTTCGACTTCAAGGTCTCCCTGAAGGCCAGCCACGTCCCCGAGATGGTCCAGGCCAACCGGCAGTTCCGCGAGCACTCCGACGCCCCGCTGCACCTCGGTGTCACCGAGGCTGGCACCAAGCTCACCGGCTCCATAAAGACCGCCGCGGCCCTCGGGCAGCTTTTGCCCTACGGCATCGGGGACACCATCCGGGTCTCGTTGGCCGAGGACCCCGTCGAGGAGATACCCGTCGCGTACCAGATCCTCTCCTCCCTGGACCTCCGCCACCGCGGCCCGAACGTCATCGCCTGCCCGAGCTGCGCCCGCACTCTAGGCTTCGACGTCATAGGCATGGCCTCTAAGGTGGAGGACCGGCTCAAGCACTTCGAGGACCACTTTACCGTCGCCGTCATGGGCTGCATCGTGAACGGACCCGGTGAGGCGAGAGACGCGGATTACGGGGTTGCGGGCGGCAAGGACGACGGTGTGATCTTCTCCAGGGGCGAGCCCTTGAGGAAGGTCGGCCGCGACGAGATCTACGACGCCCTCTTCGAGGAGATAGAGAAGGACGGCCGGAAGTAGTAAAGATTCAAAGGTTCGCCGGGGAGCCCTACGAATTGGGTCTCTAAACGTCGCCTGTATTTTCGGGAGTTCGCCCACAGGGGGTTCTCCGAAGTTCGCATAGCCCCGGACCTATGCAGAGCGGCCTTCTTATGTACAGGACAGAGAAGCTACGTGGCTACGCGTACATAAGAAACCGACACGTCCTCCGTAGAGCAGACACGCTGCTGTGGTTCTGGGTCGTCTGGACCGGGGCCGGGCGAACTACTTCGCGTGTAGGGGTCATCCCATCTCATGAAGTGCGCGACTCCTTCGTGCACCCGAGACGACGGGACAACCGCTGCCAGAGTCGGCGCTCAACTCGTCTTGACAAGCGTCCCGAAGCGGCGTACTATGCCGTAGGAAATGCATCGTCACACGATGCATCGAGGGACAGAGCGACGCAGAGGGGTGGTGTCATGGGCGGTGAGGACGTGCCAGGGGAACGCTCGGGCGATCCGGGAGACCTTCTGCCCCTGACGCCCGTCGCGCTGAACGTCCTGCTGGCGCTGGCCGACGGGGAACGCCACGGCTACGGGATCATGCTGGAGGTGAGGGAGAGGACCGGCGGGAGGGTGCGGCTAGGGCCGGGCACGCTCTACGGGGCGATCAAGCGCCTGAAGGAGGGCGGCGTGATCGAGGAGTCCGGGGAGAGGCCCGACCCCGGCGAAGCCTCGGACGACGAGCGGCGCCGCTACTACCGCCTCACCGGCTTCGGCGGCGAGGTCCTGGCGGCAGAGGTCGAAAGGCTCGACGGCCTGGTGCGCGCCGCGCGCCGGAAGGGCGCCTTCCCCGCGCCAAAGCCGAGCCCGGAGGGGGCGTGATGGCCTCTTCGAGGGGACCGCGCCCGAGGGGGCACGAACGCGCTGTAGGGACCTCGGAGCGGGCCTACCGGTCGCTCCTGCGGGCCTACCCGCGCGAGCTTCGAGACGAGTATGGCGACGAGATGGCCCGCTGTTTTCGGGACCTGTGCCGCGAGGAGCTGGAGGACAACGGCGGCTTGAGTCTGGCCGCGCTGTGGGCCCGCACCCTGCCGGAGTTGCTCTACACCGCG
>JALZNL010000475.1 GCA_030857715.1 Actinomycetota bacterium
CTACGAAAGAGCTTAACGCATCGATCTCGGCCCGGCATCGAAGTGCGGCTGTAAGAGTAAGCGCCTCCTTCGAGATGTCGCCCCCGCTCATGACCACCCCCTTGCCGACCTCAGCGACCACCCGGCCGCTCCTCTCGTCCACGATCCGTACCCTCCCGCCGCCGGTCTTCGGCTCGAAGTACGGGGGCCACACTGGCACCCATCCGCTCTCGGAGCCCTTGCCGGGCAGCAGCATCCTGAGGCAGCCCTCGTCGTCGAGGACCAGTTCACCACCCCCCATGGCGGTCGGAACCGCGTCGAGGCCACCCTCCTGGCGCACCTCGGGGAAAAAAACCTCCTCCCTGCCCGACGGCGAGGAGGAGGTCGTGGTGGGCTCCGGTTTACCGGTGGTGGCGTCGGGGGTCGGGTTCTCGGCGGTTCCGGCGCCGCAGGCGGTGACGAAGAAGAGGGCCACGGCGGTCCACGCGATTGAACACCGGGCCGCGACGCCGCGCGGCATTAGTTCACCGCGGCGGGCGAGGCGGAGGCCGGCGCCGGGGAGGCGGGGTCCAGCTAGTTCTGGCCGGGTCGATCCGGCGGCGGGGACGATTCCGCAGCCGGTCTCGCCGCGCCGGGGCGTTCCTCCGGCGTGCCGGGCCCCGCGGGGGGCCCTGCTGGCTCTCCCCCGAAAGGCTGCTCGTCGTCGCTGCCGAAGATGCCAGGATCGTCTTCCGTACCGGGGTCTTCGTCGGCGGGCCCGTCCGTGGTCTCTCCGTCCGTGGCCTCCTCTTCCGGCGGCTCCGGGGGCGGGGGCGGGGGTGGGGGTTTGACGTAGGTTCGGCCGTCGGTCTTGACCTCCAGGGCGAGGTCCGGGCTCGGGGTGTCGAACTGCTGGACGGGGAACTTCTGGGCGGCGCTCTGCATGTAGACGGACCAGATGTCCAGGGGATAGTTTTCGCCGTTGATCTCTTCCAGGCCGTTTATGTTGACCATCGGGCGGCGCTCGTTCGGGTAGCCGACCCAGACGCTCGTCGAGAGCTGCGGTACGAAGCCGACGAACCACGCGTCGATAAACTCGTTGCTCGTTCCGGTCTTGCCGGCTGCCGGGCGTCCTATCTCGGCGTCGAGGTCGTGATAGTAGCTCGCCGTCCCACGCTCGACCACGCCGCGCAGGGACTCGGTGACCACTGCCGCCTCGTCGCGGCTGAGGGCCTCCTGACCGACCAGGCGGTGCTCCTCGACCGTCTCCTCCTCGCCGTTATCCTCGCGCGTGACCTTCTGCACCAGATACGGCTCCATGTGGGTGCCGGCGTTGGCGAAGGTGGAGTAGGCGGAGGCCATCTCTAGCGGGGTCACCCCGATCCGGAGTCCCCCGATGGCGGTCGACGGGTAGGCGTCGATCTCGCTCTCGATACCAAGCTCGTGGGCCATGTCCACTACCCTCTGGAGGCCGAGGTCGAGTGCTAACTGCACGAAGACGGTGTTGTCCGAGTCGGCCATGGCCTTTTCCAGGGTGATCGGGCCCCGCTCTATAAAGTCGTAGTTGTCCACCACGTAGGGCTCCGCGTTCTCCCCCATCGGCACTTCGAGGTGCTCTGAGACGTACATCGTCTCCGGCGAGAGGCCCTGGTCCACGGCCTCGGCGTAGACGAAGGGCTTGAACGAGCTGCCGGACTGACGGTGGGCCTCGGTCGCCAGGTTGAACTTGACCTCCCTGAAGTCCGAGCCGCCGACCATCGCCCTCACGGCACCCGTCCCCGGGTCCACCGAGACGAGGGACGCCGAAGGGTCTCCTGAAGCCGGGTCGACGACGGAATCGACCGCGGCGTCGGCCATTTGCTGCAATTCCGGGTCGAGGGTCGTGTAGATCTTGAGCCCACCCTCGTATACGGCGTCGTCCCCGTACTCCTCGGCGAGCTCCTTGCGCACGGCGTTGAGGAAGTACTCGTTATCGTTCTCGTACTCGACGCGACCCCGGCTCAGGTCGAGGCCCGTCTCTACGGCCTCGTCGTGCTCCTTCTGGGTTATGTAGCCGTACTCGAGCATCCGGTCGAGGACGACATCGCGCCGTTTCTTGGCGGTCTCGGGGTCGGCGAAGGGGTCGTAGACGCCGGGGAGGTTGATGATACCGGCCAGGAGGGCGGATTCGGGGAGCGTAAGGTCCGCGGCCCGTTTGTTGAAGTAGGTCTTGGCGGCGGCCTCTGCGCCGTAGGCGTTGGCCCCAAAGTAGACGGTGTTCAGGTACTGCTCCAGGATCTGCTCCTTGGAGTGCTCCTTCTCGTACTGCCAGGCGAGCGACCCCTCGACGAACTTCCGCTGGAAGGACGGGATGTAGCGTTGCTCCTGGGCGATGTAAGTGTTCTTGATGAGCTGCTGCGTGATGGTCGAGCCGCCCTCCTGGATGGAGAGGGTCTTCGCGTTCTCCACGGCGGCGCGGCCGATGGCCTCGAAGTCCAGCCCGCGGTGATCCAAAAAGCGATGGTCCTCGATGGCGACGACGGCGTCCCTGAGCGTGGGGTCGACGTCGTCCAGGCCGACCACGAAGCGGTTCTGGACGCCGTAGAGCTGCTCGACGACATCGCCGTCGGCGTCGTAGACGGTGGAGGTCTGGGCGAGCTCCGTGGAGCGGTAGCTGTCGAGCTCCGGCATCTCCTCGGCGAACGCCCCGTAGGTGTTGGCGGCGCCGGCGAAGAGGGCGATGGTACCGAGGATCGTCGCCGCGCAGAGGAGCAGGAAGACGTTCCTTATCCTCTGTAAAGCCTTGCCGCCACGCCTTCGCTCCCGGCGCCGGCGGCGGCCGATCCTGACGAGATCATCATTCTGCATCGAGCCGCTATTATACAAAATGGTCACCCGGACTCGAAAAAGGAGCCGCCATCGCCCCCACGCACCTCTCCCGCAAAGACTTCCCCGCCCTCGCCGACAACGACTTCGCCTACCTGAACTCCGGCGCCAGCGGCCCGCCGCCCCGCCGCGTCATCGAGGCCATGCGCGAGGCTGACGACCTCT
>JALZNL010000476.1 GCA_030857715.1 Actinomycetota bacterium
CAGTGGCGCGAACGGGTTCAAAAGGTGTAGCATCCTGGTCGGTAGGGTCTGCATCGTCGCCTCTCCTGGTAGATTGGCGACGAGCATACCCTACCTTCTTCCGCTCACCAAATGGCTAAAGTCGAGCTAAGGAGGCGTGGCTTTAGGAGGCGATCGTATGACGCTCCGGATGCGCCAGCCGATCGACGAGGCCCACCGTGTCCCACAGCCGGCGCAGGTCGCGTTGACCCCCGCTCCGATAGACCACGCCGTCCACCTTGAACCGGGCGATGAGGTGGCCCGTGGTTTCCTTGGCGAACGCCAAGCGCGTCCCCTCGGGCACCTCGTCGGGGAGGTTCGGGTGGGCCTCGTCCGCGAAGGCGATCTCGACCATCATCTGCTCGGGACCGAAGTGCCCGTCGTCGAAGCCGACGGCTATCGTGCCGCCCTCGGGCCCGGTCCACTCCAAAACCCTCGCGGCCACCGCAAGCCCGCTTGCCCGAACCCTTACCTGAACAGCGCCGCGACGAACGTCGTGCCGCGGCTGAGCATGCCCCCGCGCAGTACGGCCTCCCCGCCCAAGCGGGCCTTCGCCAGGCGCGCTTCCTCGCTCAAGCCGGAGGCCTTCGCGAAACGGGACTCCCTTGCCAAGCGGGTCTCGAGGCGGTTGTGCTCGACCTCCGTGCGCATCTGCGCCACCCGCTCCCTGGCCAACTCTTGTTCGAAGCCCTGGTACATCTGCGCGCCCCTTTCCATCTCGGTCGGGAACGTCCCGGCACTGAAGCAACTGTAGCCCCGCACCCCATCCAGGGCATCGCGCAAATGTACCGTTTATCACTACCGAAAAAAGACTAGGCGCGAACGCAACGGTGTCGGCGTAAGCGAACACTAACGACTTACGGTCGAACTTCCCAGAACCCCCTCAAGCCGAAGTTCCGAAACCCGGCATCGCGCTCCTTCCGCTACACTCTGATCAATTCCAATCGCTCGCTGGGGCCGTCGGCGGGAATCGGGAGGCGGAAGCGGAAGCCGCTTTCTACAGGACAGGAATCTAATGACGGACGGATTATACCGGCAAGACCCAATAACCCCCGAAGAGCGGGAAGAGTTCGAAGACGACCTCGTCTCCCTCTGCGACCGCGAGCTCGACCTTCTCGGAGATATCCGGGGCCTGAACGCCCTCTACGCCGGTGGTTCCTCCTTGCTCTGGGTCGAAGGCCTGAGCCAAAGGGTCGGGGAAGGAGGTACCGTCACCGCCCTGGACCTGGACCGGGAGCGCGTGGAAGAGGCGAGAGAGAACCTCGGACACGCGGACCTGCACGCTCCCGTCCGACTCGTCGCGGGGAGCGTCTTCGATCCACCGTTCGGGCGGGACACTTTCGACCTCGTCTACTCGGCTGGTCTCTTCCACGAGCTCGACGTGGCAGGAAAGAGCGCCGAAGAGGCGTTGCTGGCGCTCGCGTCCGTCGTGCGTCCCGGAGGACGTATCGCGACGGAGGATTTCGTGGACCCGGTCCCGGCGGTTCAACTGGAGGACGAAAACCTGGATGCGGAGCTTGCCCGCCTGTCCTCCGGCGCGGAGCTGTTCGGGGTGGGGCCGCCGGGGCGTCTGGTCGCCCTGCACGAGAGGGTTCTGTCGAAGGTCAGGTGGCACGTCTCCAGGCCCCAGGCGATTCGGCATCTGGGCAAGGTCGTCCTGGCCGAGGAGGAGCCAGCGACGTTCGCCGCCTTGCCGCCCGGGACCGTGAAGCACCCACGCGAACGGCGTGAAGCTCTGCGGGAGCGCATTCGGCGCGAGGGGTATACGCGGCCGGCGACCCTGTATGTCGAAGGACGTGTCCGTGGCGATTAGCGGTCGAGGATCGTCAAAATGGGTGATGCGCGCGGGGCTGCGGGGCGTCATTATTGGCGGGGTGGCTTCTGTTTCAGGTAGTAGGGGAACGTCGTTTTGACCGTGATCGGGCTTCGGTACGTAGACAAGTTCTACGGGGGGAGGGCGGTCTTGCGCGGCCTGGATCTTTCGGTCGCCTCCGACGCCAGGATCGGGCTCGTCGGCGGAAACGGGGCGGGCAAGTCCACGCTGCTGCGCGTGCTGGCCGGCCTGGAGGAGCCCGACGGGGGCAAGGTGGTCCGGCGGCGGGGCCTGCGCGTCGCCTTCCTTCCCCAGTATGTCGAACGCGGGGTCCATACCCCGATGGAGGTCTTGCTCGCCGCGCGGCCCGAGCTCGCGGAGGTGCGGCGGGAGCTCGAGGCCTGCGAGGAGCGCCTCGGGGAGCCGGAGGTGACGGGCGACCTGCGCCGCATGGAGCGGGTGCTCGAACGCCACGGGCGCCTCCTCGAGCGCTTTACCGAGCTCGGCGGCAACGGCTTCGACGGCGAGGCGCGCGGGCGCCTGGCGGAGCTGGGCTTCGACCGGGATGATGTAGGCAGGCCCATGGACGAGTTGAGCGGGGGTCAGCGCAAGCTCGCGGTCCTCGGGGCCTGCCTCGTGGCCCGTCCCGACGTCCTGCTCCTCGACGAGCCCGAGAGCCACCTCGACTCGGGGCGGCGGGAGCGGCTCGAGGCCATCGTCCGGTCCTTCGACGGTGCGGTCGTAACCGTCTCCCACGACCGCTACCTGCTCGACGAGACGGCCACCGAGATCGTGGATCTGGAGAACGGGAAGACCAGGGTATGGTCCGGCAACTACTCGGCCTACGCGCTGGCGCGGGAGCTGGAGCAGAAGCGCCAGCAGCAACTCTACGTCACCCAGCAGAAGGAGATAGCCCGGTTGGAGGAGGCCATCCGGCGCTTCAAGCAGTGGGCGCACAACACCGAAGACGAGCGGCACGCGCGGCAGGCGCGGGTAAAGCGGCGTCAGATCGAAGGCATGGACAAGGTCGAGAAGCCGGTGCTGGAGCGGCGCAGGATCGGGTTGAGCTTCCGCGAGGGCGTCCGGGGCGGCCAGAAGGTCGTCGAGCTGCGGGACGTGGGCGTCGCCTTCGGGGAGGAGCCCGTCCTGATC
>JALZNL010000477.1 GCA_030857715.1 Actinomycetota bacterium
AGCGGTTATGAGCGAAAGCAGAGAGATGAGCCAGGCCACCGACCACTTCGCCGCCGCCGTGGAGGAGTTCGCCCGTCAGGTCGAGCGGCTGCGTACGCGAACGCGTCCCCGCGAGCCGATGTGTGAGGAGGAGGCAGACCGGTTCGGCAATGAGGCCGCCCACGAGTGCCGACGGAAGACGACCAGGGGCGCCGGTGGTTTCGACCGTGACCGTGGACCCCTGACCGACAGAGAGGTCGAGGAGTGGACCCGGCGCCGGGACGAGCGCCGCGGGCGCGAGGGCTACAGGACCATTCGAGCGTGAACACGCGACCAGGCGCATCGGCGCGTCATTTGGCTACGGCTCAAGAACCCCGCCGGTAGACCTCCCGACGGTGCGCGACCACCAGGATCTCGACGATCTCCGCCTCGTCGTCCACCGTGTAGACGACTCGGTGGTTCCCAATCCGGATGCGCCATTCGCCGACGCGACCAGACATCTTCTCCACGCCAGGTGGTCTGGGATCCTCTTCGAGCGCGAGTATCGCCGCATCGACCCGATGCGTCAACCCGATCCCGGTCGCGGGGCGGAAGTCTCCCTATCTGCTTGCCGACCCGGCGCGCTATAGAGAGCTTGTAGCTCATTCAGTTCGCTCGTCGGCGGTCTTGCCCCGGTCGGACCCTCGCCACTCTTCGCGCGCTTGCCGGTAATCGATCAGCTCGTCCTCGCCTCCAGCGATGGCCGCCCGTACTTCATCCACGGCGCGAGCATCCCCGGCGTCCTCGGCCGCGCGCACCAGCGTCTCGAATTCTTCGATGGAAAGTACGACCGCCGTCCGCTCTCCGTCCGCGTCTGTGATGAATCTCTCCACGATGAAACACCTCCTCGTGACTGGGGTGGATTTTACCCGCCCGGGAACGATTCGCTGGTTCCTTTGCGACGACTCTCGTCGACTTTTCGTTAGCAACACTCGTTAGCAACACTGGACGAGTCTTCTCTCTCCATGAGCGCGCGTATGACGGCAGCAGTGTCTATAACGACGAGGGGAAGCGCCAGCCAGAGAAGCCCTACGAAGCCTCGCAGCGGCGGCGCTCCTTGCGACGCGCAGTAGGAGAAGAGAGCGCGAAGGCTTGGATCATCGCCGAGGCGAAGGCCCCGTCCCTGGAAGAGGTCCGAGCCAGGCGGGAGGCTCGCCGTCGGCGCGAGTCCCCCTGAACTTTGAACCCTCCCCTCGTCCTTGAAGCAGCGCTTCCAGTAAAGACTCCCGTTTCGGATCTCCCAGTTCCCGACAGACGCGGGTATGATGGCGGCGGGTCGGGGTTACGGTCTGCCCCGGCCCCTGCATCTTTATTCGCCCTCTACCCACGGAGCCGGAAACGGCCTCCGGAGAGGGCCGGAATACCGTGCTTGGGGGGAAGAAGCCGCATAAACATTCAGCGGAGAGCAACATTATTCGCCCAATTTCCGGGAACGGACGCTCTCGGCAGTTGGGCGTATAAGGGCTGAAATCTCGCCAATAACCTTGGGGTGTGTCGCTCCCCTGATGGTCGGCTCAGAGTGGATGATGGTGGCGGGGCCATACAAAGTGATGAGGGCCGCGCCGACACACGCCCCTACGATCGCGCTTATCCCCCAACCGTAACCCACTATGGTTCCGACGACCAGTACGCCCAACAGTGCCCCTACGACTGCCCCCACCAAGAGCTTCGAAAGGTAACGCGCGATGGCGCCCATCGGTTCTCCTATCGCGTCGGTCCTCAGAGCAAAGCCGAAAAGGAATCCGAGCGGTTTAGTAGCATTTGTAACATATTGTAGCACATAGGGGCCTTCCGAGAAGGCCTCTTAGCCGTAGTTGGGTGAATAAGGGCACGAATAAAGGCCGGAGCCCCGAAGGATCCCGGCCCGATAGCATCCTCTTTTACTTCAGGCGGTTCTTGACGGCCCTCTTGGCCTTGTCCACGCCGCTTCCTGAGCCTCCGGTGCTCTTGCCCCTCTTGTCCACCGGAGCCCTTACCCTTGGCGGCGTTCGTTGCCGCCCCTTTGATCTTCTTGCCTATGCCGGCCATGTCGGCCACCCTTTCTCTAAGGTGCGCGTACCTGTCCCTCTACGAGGTGGTCTTTATCTTCTGCTTCATTTCCTTGCGGAGGGTCCCGCGATCCTTGTTGTCCTTCTCGTGCTTCCTGACCCTCTTCAACTCGGCTTCTGAGAGGCCGTCGAGTCGCTCGGAGACCTCGCCCACGTTCATCTGGTCGTAGCCCTCGATCGGGAAGGCGCCCGTCTCGGTGTTCTTCTGGGCGTCCTTGGCGGCTATCTCGGTGCTCTTCTGCGTCTCCTCGGCGTCCTCAGCGGCTACCTCGGTGCTCTTCTGCGTCTCCTCGGCGGCCGGCTCAGCGCTCTCCTGCGCGCTCTTGGCGGCCGTCTCGGTAGCCTCCTGCGTTTCCTCGGCTGCCTTCTCGGCCTTCCGCGTCTCCTTGGCTACCTTCTCGGCCCTCTGCTTCTCGGCCTTCTGGCGGGCGTCCTCAGCGGCTACCTCGGTGTCCTTCTGGGCGTCCTTGGCAGCCGGCTCGGTGTCCTCCTGCGCGCCGTTGGTGGCGGGCTCGGTGACCTCAGAACTGCTCTGCTCCTGGGTGGGACGTTCCACATGAGCCGTGCTCGCGGACGCATTCCCCCACTGCCCGAAGAATACCTGGGCCATCCCCTGGGAGAGCCTTGCCTGGTAGCGGAAGCCCTCGATCCAAGCCCGCGACGTCTGCTGCAGGAGCTTGGTGTTCGTCTCCTGGGCCTTGAGTGCGTAGTCCATCGCGGTGTAATACCGTTCCAGTACATTAGTGGCATAATGCGCTCATGCCAAACATAGACTATCCATGGGCAATAACCGAAGACGAAGAAGAACTGCTGGGAATCGAGAAGCGCCATCGCTGCACCCACCTGTCCCACCGGGTGAGGATGCTAAGGCTCCTGAAAAGCGGCGAGTGTTCCTCTCTTGGAGAGGTCGCCG
>JALZNL010000478.1 GCA_030857715.1 Actinomycetota bacterium
ATTTTGAACAACC
The DNA here is from genome assembly GCA_030857715.1 of Actinomycetota bacterium. The sequence goes on from JALZNL010000478.1 coordinate 14, forward strand.
TGGAGGTAGGGTCGATCAACCTGGGAGTAGGAGAGAACGGGGTTCACCCCGAGTACCGGGAGATGCTGGAGCTCTTTCGCGACAGGAAGGTGAAGACCGCGATCACCTCGAACGGCTTCAGCCTCGCCATGCTCACGGACGAGGAACTCGCGGGCTTCCACTCTGTCGAACTCTCCTTCGATTTTCCCACCAAAGAGGAGATGGACGAGTTCCGGGGCGAGGGAGCTTGGGAGCTGGCGATAGAGTCTCTGGAGCGATGCCAGCGCCTCGGCATTCCTACCTCCGTTGCCGCAGTGTTGATGAATACCAACTACGACCGAATCGGGGATGTAGCGCGGTTCGCTTTCGGGCTCGGCTCAGATCTGCGGGTCAACGTCTACCAGCCCGTTGCGGGCGAGGAGTTTACGCTCTCCTACGATCAGTTCTGGGAGGGGTTCGCAAACTTGTTCGCCGCCGGGCCAATGGTCGTGTGCAGTGAACCGCTGGTCAACGCGATCATGGGCCTTGAGACCACCAGGGGCAACCCGTGTGGACAGAAGAGCATCCGGGCGCTGCCCGCCGGTACTATATCCCCCTGCCCTTACTGGCCGGCGGCGGCTGGTACGATCCAGCACCTCGCCGACCCGGAGAAGAACGTCTGGGAACAGCGCGAGTTCAAGAAATCCCGGCAAGTGCCGAAAGCGTGCGAGCCATGCCGATTCGTCGAGAGTTGCGCCGGAGGCTGTGCGAGCCGCCGGGCGCTGCGCGATAGACTGGACGAGCCGGACGAATACTGCCCGGTGATGCGGGGCGGAGAAGAGGAAGTAAGGCGCATCCAGGAGATGCTCCGGTACACCCTGAGCAACCCAGAGGATGTCCCAAAGGCGGGCAACGCCTGTACGACCGTTATCAAGGCCGCCGAGCGTCCTTCGGCATGACCCTCACTGGCCACCACACGGGAGACAATGCGGATTCCGGGCAAAGTCCCGGCCCTCGCATCGCCGCCGTGATTCCCGCTCTAGACGAGGCGCTTTCCATAGCGCGGGTGGTCGAGGATCTGCGCGGGCAGGCACTCCTGGCCTCAGGTGAGATCATCGTCGTGGACAACGGATCGACTGACGGGACCGCGGAGATCGCAAGCGCGGCTGGAGCGAGGGTCGTGCGCGAGGAGCGGCGCGGATACGGATACGCTTGCTTAGCCGGGGTTCTGGCGGCTCAGGACGCCGAGGTGATCGTTCTTCTCGACGGAGACGCCGCCGATGATCCGGATGACCTGACACGGGTACTGGGACCGCTTCTCGATGGAGAGGCGGATCTGGTCGTGGGGTCTCGTACTCTAGGATCGAGAGCGCGGGGTTCGATGACCTGGCAGCAGATTTTCGGTAACCATCTGGCAGCTTTCTTGATGCGCGTTTTTTACGGGGTTCGGGTGAGCGACGTGGGGCCATTCCGGGCGATTCGCCGGGAGCACTTGATGGCGCTCGACATGCGGGAGATGACCTACGGCTGGCCGTCAGAGATGATCGTGAAGTCCGCAAGATCGGGCTACCGCTACCGCGAGGTGCCAGTACGGTATCACCGTCGACTCGGTGTCTCGAAGGTTGGCGATACGCTGCTGGGCAGCCTCAAGGTTGGCTGGCGCATAATTTCGACAATACTCCGCTACTCCCGGTGGAAGCCTCGTAAAACAGTCAAAGACCGGGTGGGCCGGTGAAGGACGCACTGTACGTTATCGCTCGGGCTCCGAGAGTCGGGTTCGCGAAGACGCGGCTCGGTCGTACCATCGGCCACGAAAGGGCGATCTCACTCTACCGGGCGTTTCTGAGGGATCTGGCCGCACGCTTCTCCGATTCACTGTTTCCACCAGGATGGTATGTCACGCCACCCGACGCGTGGCCGGAGATCGCCACCCTCGTCGGCGAATCGGAGCGAGTCATCCTCCAGGGAGATGGCGACCTGACCGAACGTCAGAACGAGCTGTTCCGGGGGGCGCGGAGTCGCGGAGAGGAGCGGGTCGTCCTGATCGCCTCTGACTCACCGCATCTCGGCGTCGAAGTCGTGGAGGAGGCTTTCCGCAGGCTCGACAACAACGATCTCGTGTTCGGGCCGACCTTCGACGGAGGCTACTATCTGATCGGGATGCGCGGTTACCACGACGTTCTGGATGGCGTGCCGATGAGCGTGGGTACGGAGCTGGAGCGCATCACGGCTCGTGCCCGGCTCATGGGACTTTCGGTGAGCCTGCTCGAATCCACCTTCGACATCGACATCGTCGAAGACCTCCAGCACCTGCTTCCGCTGGCCCTCGAACGCCCCGACCTCCAGGCGACGCGAGACGCCCTCGAATCGCTCGGGCTTATCGAACAAACCTCAACGTCGGTCGGTGGGGAGCGCAGTTGAGCCTTTCTAGTGTCGGAGGGCGGTGGCGTTTGGCCGAGAAGTGAGAGTCCTGGACCGAACATGACACCCCGTTGAAGGGAGCATCAAAGTGGCTGAGACGAATTCCGCAAATACGCGGGAACCTGGAGAGGGCATCTACGCATCATCGCGGCTGGAACGGGGCCTCATCGTGTTCACGATCGCTGTGGCGAGCATCGGGCTAGGGTATCTCTTCTTTACGCAACTCTGGTGGAAGCTGCCGCCGGACTTCGGTTGCCGGGAGGACTTTACGCGGGGCGGTTTGTGCATCTTTATCGAGCGCTCGGCTGCGGAGGCGGACGCGGGAGATAAACTGCTGAAAGCCAACATCATAGAGTCGAGGTCCGGTCCCGAGTTGAGCGTTCCGATAGGTTGGGCGACGCAGTTGAACGCGACATTCATCGAGACCATCGTACAGCCCAACATCCGCTGGTTCGGGTATGTGATCTGGGGTACCGAGGCGTTTATTTTTCTGAGTATGTGTCTGGGATTCTTCAGTCGTCTGGGCGCTTTGGTCGCCGTCGGGATGGGAACCCAGTTGATGATCGGGCTTGCCCACACCTCGGAGG
>JALZNL010000479.1 GCA_030857715.1 Actinomycetota bacterium
GTCCGGGGGTATAGCGTCTGGCTCGAAGGCGTCGGTTGCGGGATCGAAGCCCGGCTCCCCCGGTAGCGGCTGCGTGATCCTGTCGTCCGCGTCGAGCGGGTCGCGCCGCCCTATCTCGTCTGGTCTTTCGCCCATTGCTGATCCTCCTTTAGCGTCTCTATCGTCTGTCTGGGTGTCAGGTCTTCGCGCTTGAGGGCGTCGAGGCCCTTTCTCACGAGGAAATAGCCCACGCCGGCCACCACGAGCCCGACCAGGATTGCCGAGAGCCACATGGGGATCACCTGCCCCAGCAAGATGATGGCCCCGGCGAGTATCGCCAGCAGCCCCGCGTAAGCCACGGCACCGCCCGCGGCCAGAAAGCCCACGTCCTTGCCGGCCCGCGAGGCCTTTTGGCTCATCTCCGTCTTGGCGAGCGCCATCTCCTGGCGCACCAGCGTGGAGGTATCCTGCGCGAGCGTCGAGAAGAGCTCGCCGAGTGATCTTTCGTCCCTGCCCTGCATCAACCCCTCCTAAAAGCCCCGAGGGGTCTCCGGGCGATCCCCCTCGCTCAAGGGCTGCCCGGCCATCGGGGTCCGTCTCGCCGTCGGGGAGCCAGCCACGGTGCCCGGAGGAAGGGCCGTGGCCGGCTCCCTGGTCCCGTGGGATACCGTCGCGCTGCTGATCGACGTACCGGTTCCACCGCCCGCGGTGCCACCCTGCGAAGAGCTCTTCAGAAAGCGGGTACCGAGGAACCCCAGCGCGACTGCGCTGCCCAGGAAGAGGGCCGGCCTGCTGCGAGCGAAGCCCCGTACCTCGTCGGTGATCTCGTCGACGCTAGTCTCGCGCAGGTAACCGGAGAATCTCTCGGCTTGCTCGGAGGCCGAGTCGGCGTACTGTGCGACCGGTCCCTGACCTTGCTTGCGTAGCTGCTGGGCTGTCTCCCTGAGCGCCATCTGCACGGGCGTTATACTCTGTGCGGCCTGGTGTTTCTGGGTCTCGAGTTGGGACTTGACCTGCTCGCCGCCCCGGTTCGCAAGTTCACCCGCCTGTTGCCGGGCCTGCTGGGCGAACTGCTGCCCCTGCTGCTTGGCCTGCTCCGTGGCCCCGCCGGTGTTCTCGAACCGCCCGGACGCGCCTTCTGAATCTCTCTCCACCGTTCTTCTCCTTCCGATCGTTTCCCAACACTCACGGGCCAACGGGTTATCTCTAGCTCCCAAACCCGCGACCGCGACACCCAGGTCAGAACAGAAACAAGACGAGGTTCGCAAGGACGGTCAGGCCCACACTCAGGACCACGCTGATCAATACCCAGAACAGGCATCCTCCAGGAACCCGTATCACCGCAACCCGCCTTCCCTCTCCGCGTTTACTGTCTTTCCCTCCCGCAGTCCCGAAGCACGGACGAGGCCTAGGATCTCAAAGACCCCGGCCCCCTCTAAGCTTCGAAACTGTTGCGAGACCCTACTCGTCCCGCGGGTTGCGGGAACCGGCCTTCGCCAGCCCGCGGCTGATCATGTAGCCGATGGCGGCGTAGGTTATGTACCTCCATGCGTCCGACGCACCAAAGCCGGCCGAGCCATCCCCGTCAACTAGTAGGGACGCAATCAGTATGCCAACCACGGTAACCACGAAGACGATGAGCTCGGTGGTCTTGAAGGCCGCCTTGGTCTCGGTACCCTTCAGCCTGTCGTCCCGATCCCGGGTGTCGACCCTGGGTGCCCCTTGCTGCTGAGTCATATGACCCCTTTCGTTTGCTGCGGCTTACCCACGTCAAGTAGCCGCGTTTACACCCATTACCATATGACATAATAAGCTATAGTCAACTAAAAACAGGTAAAATGCGTCAAAAATACATCAACGTGTGTAAGGTGCTACCAAAAAGTGTGGTGAGCGCATCGAGGGTGCAGCCGGAGCGCGGTGGGCGTCGGAAAAGGGGGAGTGTTGGCGGTATCCCCTTTCGGTCGCCGGGTATCCTTGTAGTTTGATGCCCGCTTGGTGTCCTTACTTACGGCAGTATAGGGTATTATCAATTAAAGTCAATTAAAATAAGGTGTGGTTACTTAAGGAAAGGTGAGTTGAACGCGGCTAGAATACATCGAGAAGCACGATGGATGCGTTGAGAGGCGCGGAAGCGGGGTGAAAGTGGCGCGAGCATTGGAGAAGGAGTTGTTGGGCGCCGAGGATGTCGCCGGGTTAATAGGGGTGAAGGAGAGCACTGTGTGGCGCTGGTGCCGCGAGGGGAGGTTGCCGTGCCTGAAGGTCGGCAAGCACTGGCGCGTTAGGCGGGAAGTCCTGGAGGATTTCCTGAGTAGGAGCGAGCGCCCGACCACGCTCGTCGGACAGTTGGACACGTTCTTACGGGTGCCGGACAATGTACTCGCCATCGCCCAGAACATCGACGTTTTGCGCCGTCTCGACGCCGCCTTCTTCCAGGTCGGCGAGGCTAGGGGTGGGTTGTTGGTGAAGTTCTACGGCGGGGAGAAAGATCCCGAGGATGTGCTGCGCGCCCAGTTCGAGAAGAACGGCCTTGAGGTGGAACGTCTGGAGCGGGAGGGGCGTCTACTCATGAGGCCCGAGGGAGATCCCCTGGACGGACGTGAGGAGGCGCTCGGACAGATCCTGGAGGAGGAATCCGAAAAGGGGCGCACCGTTTGGGCCTCCTTCGACTGGGCCTTGAAGGTCGACCTGGACACGGCCCTGGAGGAGCAAGACAGGTTGAGCGAGCTCGTCGACACCAGGCAGCTCGTCGTCAAGACGGCGGCGCTCGATGAGGTAATCGACGAATGGCCGTCTTCGGCGCTCCGGCGTGCTCAGTCAGCGCACTCGGGCAATATTCTGGCCTCCAAGAGCGGGCTGTCGTTGGGCCGTGCGTTCCCAATGCCGACGTCCTGATGCAAACACGCCACGAGCGACACGTGGGTACGGAACCTCCCGCGTGCTAACTTCGCAGAACAGAAGTCGGCGTCAAACAGTCGCTGAACGGCCTAGACCAGCG
>JALZNL010000480.1 GCA_030857715.1 Actinomycetota bacterium
CTCGAAGACCGCTTCGAGCGTCCGGAAGGCCCTGTCCTCGTCCACCCCGTACTCGAACGTCTCCGGCATGTCCCCCAGAGGGGCGCACCCGATGCACAACGGCGAGACGGAGAGGCCCGTGCTCCCCAGGGGCCTCCTCGATGCCGGGTCCCAGACCTTGCTCTGCGCCATTTCGCTCCTCCCGACGTCTTCTCTCTTACTCGCCCCGCGAGGCCCGGTCCGCGGCTTCTTGCGCGTCGCGCAGTGCCTCTTCCACGCCCTTATTACCCGAGAACACCTCCCGTATCCCCTCCCAGATGGCGTCTTCGACGGCCGGGTAGTTCGGGTGCTTCGGTGGGATCAGGGCGTCCTCCTGAGCCCTCTCCAGTAGCCCCCAACGCCTCTCGGCCAGCGACCCCGGCTCGGCCTCTGAGCGGACGTTTTGCAGGGCGTCGGCGCGCGCCGGGAGGGTGCCGAGTCGCGCTTCGTAGGCCTGGGACTCTCGCGAGGTCAGGAAGCGCAGGAGCTCGACGGCCGCCGGGCGGTCGCGGACGCTGGTCGGGATGGCGAAGGAGTGGGAGCTCGAGTAGATAGAGCGCCCGGCGCTGCCCTCCGGGTAGAGCGCCACGTCGAAGCGGCCCGCGACCTCGCTCGTTTGCCGGTCCACGTAGGTGTAGAACCCGCCGGGCCAGTCGGTGGACATCGCGGCCCGGCCCTCCCTGAAGCAGGCGGCGACCTCGTCGTAGTGCCAGTCGGGGGTCTCCTCCGGGGCGGCCCTCTCGTATAGGTCCTTGAGGAGGCCGAGCGCCCACCGTCCGGCCTCGTCGTCCAGGCGCGGCGTGGGCGGGCCGTTGTCCTCGAACATCTCTCCCCCGGCCATCGCGTGCAGCTCGAAGAAGTGGCCGAAGAGACCCGACTCCTTGCCGGGGAAGACAAAGCCGTAGAGGTCTTCTGACCTGAGCCGGGCGGCTGTATCGCGCAGATCCTCCCAGGACGAAGGCTGGTCCTCCATGAGGTCTGTGCGGTAGAGGAGGAGCTTGACGTCGAGGTTGCGCGGGACGCTGTAGAGTGCGCCGTCGATTTGCGCCAGCTCCAGGGGACGCGCGTTGAAGGGCGCGAGTTCCGGGGATGCCAGGTCGTCGTCGAGGGGGGTGAGCCATTGCTTCTGGCTGGGGGCGTACTTCGTGTGGGTGGAGATCAGGTCGTAACAGGCCCCGCCCGAACCGAACTCCTCCTCTATCCTCTCGTTGAGGTCGGGGTGGGTGGGGGCGACGACGGCTTCGACTTCCATGCCGTGCTTCTCCTCGAACTCCGGGAGCCGCCCGTAGAGAGGGTCGTACATCGGGCCGCCGACGAGGAGGACCTTCAGGCTGGCGCTCATCCGAGGATCTTCTCGACGCGGGCCGCGACGGCCTCGCCGAGCTTACGGTGCTCGTCCGCTTCGAGGTGGACGCCGTCCACGTCGCTTGAGGCTATCACCGCGCCCGCATCCAGGAATCCGCATCCGTACTGATCCGCGAAACGCCGGTAGTGCCCGGCGAACCGCCCGGACTTCTCCTCCGAGCCCTCGAACATCTCCGCCATCTCCGCCAGCCTGCCGACCGGGGGAGGTGAGATCAGGAGTACCACCGGCGCCCCGCCCTCCGGCCCGCAGCCGCTGCGCAGGATCTCGTCTGCAAGCGACGCTGCGCCCTGCGCTATGTCCGACGCGGAGGCCGCGAAACGCTCCTTCAGGTCGTTGGTACCGAGCATGAGCGTGACGAGGTCGATAGGCTTGTGAGACTCCAGGCAGGCCCGCAGGTACGTCCGGCCATTCTTGTGCGCGCCCTCGATGGGGTCGTCACGGACCGTCGTCCTGCCGGGCAGCCCCTCCTCGATCACACGAAACCCGTCGCCCAGATCCCGCGCCAGCACGCCGGGCCAGCGCACGTCGGGCGCGAACCGCTCCCCCGTCTCCGGGTCTGAACCCCACGTGTTTGAGTCCCCGTAGCAAAGCACAATCTTCATCTCACCCTCCTCCCAGCTATCGTGACAGAGACCAATACTGTTCGCCCTTCCAGTCCCTGTCAAACGGTCCCCCAGACGCACTTCTTGACACAAACCGGCGCATCCGTTACCTTACAAACGATTGCGCAAACGATTGCGGATCGGGGGTGAGGGTGAAGACCATGAAGGATGTGGCCCAACGGGCGCGGGTATCCGTGAGCACGGTATCCCACGTCTTGAACGGGACGCGGAAGGTTTCGGAGGGGACGCGGGGGGACGTGTTGGCGGCGGTGGAGGAGCTCTCGTACCGGCCGAACCTTCTGGCGAAAGGTTTAAAGACGCGGCGGACCTACACGATAGGGTTGTTGATCTCGGACATCCAGAATTCCTTTTTCACTTCGGTCGTGCGCGGCGTGGAGGACGAGGCGTTGAGCCGCGGCTACCACCTCTTCCTCTGCAACACCGACGAGGACCCCGAGCGGGAGGACGAGTACATCACGGAGCTCGCAAAGAAACGGGTGGACGGCCTGATGGTGGCGCCCTCGGCGCGGCGGGGGGATCACGTCGGGCGCCTGCGGGATGATGGCGTGCCTTTCGTCTTCGTGGACCGCGACGTCGAGGGGGTGGACGCCGACGTCGTCAGCGTGGACAACCGCGCGGGGATGCGCCTCATAGCGGAGCACCTCGTTGGGTTGGGGCACCGGAGGATAGCCATGATCTCCGGCCCCCTAAACAAGGCTTCCGGTTACGAGCGGCATCTGGGCCTGCGCGACGCGCTGGCCGACCTCGGGGTGGAGCTGGAAGATTCCCTGGTCCGCTTCGGCGACTTCCGAACTTCCAGCGGGCGGGAGGGCGCCAGAGAGCTCCTGGGCTTCCCTTCACCCCCGACGGCGTTGGTCACCGCCAACAACCAGATGACGCTGGGGGCCCTGCTCACCATAAACGAGATGGGCCTGGGCGTCCCGGGCGACGTCTCCGTGGTGGGCTTCGACGACCC
>JALZNL010000481.1 GCA_030857715.1 Actinomycetota bacterium
ACAGGAGGCCCGTGCGCAGGTTGGCGACGAGCGTGCAGCCGGAAGATCCGACCGCGGAGGAGGCGACGACCTCGACCAGGCAGCCGACCGTCTCAACGCTCCACGGCCCCGCGACGGGGACCACCGCGAGGTTGCGCCCGGAGAGCTCCTCTATGGCCCGGGCGACCCCCGTGGCGGAGGTGCCGGAGGAAGGCTCGTCGGCGGCGACGGGGATGGACAGACGGTAGTCGGTGCGGGGGGAGACGCCGGGCAGCAGCCACTCCGAGGGATCGCCCTCCGCGAGGGTGGTACCGGCGCGCAGGGCGACTTCATCCTGGTCCACCGGGTAGCCGGCCGCGGCAAGGGCGAGCGCGCCCCAGAACGCGCCGCAGAGCTGGTCTTTCTGCGGCAGCTCCCTCTCGTGGAGGGCTGTCAGGTCGGGGGGCTCCGGCACGGGGGTCACCGGGCCTACGGCCGGCCCGTTCACGCTACTCTCTGGGGCCAGCGGTGGGACGTTCGCCCACGCCCAGGACGTCCTCCTGCGCCGTATCCGGCTCGTCGCCGGACTCCGAGAAGGCGCGGCCCATCACCTCGAGCAGTTGGGGGCGGCGCCGGGAGATAAAGAACAGGAAGCCCAGCCCGATCAGGGCCCAGAGCGCGATCAGGTACGGCCACAGGTTGAACGGCGGGTCGGGCACGGGGTAGATGAGGCCGTAGATCGGCAGGCACACCGCCGCCGTCGCGACGAGCGGTATGACCGCGTGCCGCAACACCGAGAAGTTCTCGCGCTCTTTCCTGAAGAAGTACAGGAAGACGGAGGCGTTTATGAAGATGTAGACGAAGAGCACCGCCAGCGTCCCGAGGCCCCCGAAGTACCCGTAGGTCGTCGCCGGGTCCGGGAAGATGAAGGCGCTGAAGACTATGCCGAGCACCACGGAGAAGCCCGCCTGAAACGACGCCGCCACGTAGGGCGAGTGCCGGGTCGGATGCACCTTCGCGAGCGCCCGCGGGAGCACCCCGTCGCGCCCGAGGGAGTAGAGGAGCCTCACGGTCGCGTTGTGGATACCTATCGCCGAGGCTATCGCGCCGGTGAGGGCGGCGATGCCGACGAACGGCGCCCATCCGGCCCCGAGGTACTCGCGGGTCAGGGTGTCGAACCAGGCCGCGTCTCCGGTGAAGCGGTCCATGTTGCTGGGACCGAAGCCGATGGTCGCCGCGTAGGTCACAAAGACGTAGTAGGAGCCGATGAGCGCCACGGCCCCGAGCAGGGCGCGCGGGATGCTCGTGTGCGGGTCGCGCGTCTCCTCCCCCAGGGAGGCCGCCGCCTTCCACCCGACAAAGGACATTATCCCGAAGATCATGCCGAGGAACACCCCGCCGATCCCGCTGCCTGTCGCCGGGTTGAAGACCGCGAGCGTGTTCCCCTCGGCCCCGCCCTGGAAGACCACGGCGAGCAGAAGTATGGTGACGATGACGATCTCGTAGGCGAGAAAGACGAGCCCTCCCCGCACGGACTGCGTCACCCCGAGCACCGAGAGCGCGTAGACCAGCCCCGCGATGACGAAGAAGGGGAAGATCCAGGGCACCGCGATGCCGAAGGTGCGCTCCATGAGCTCGCTGGAGAAGGAGGCGAAGATGGAGTACGTCGCCGCCTCGAAGATGCCGTACCCGATGATAAAGAACCACATCCCCATAAAGCCCGTCTTGGGGTTTATGGCGTTCGAGACGAACGCGTAGACGCTCCCCGCAGACGCGGTCCTACTGGCGAGCTGCGAGAAGCCGAGCGCCACGAGAAAGACCGCCGCAAACGAGAACAGCATGGCGAGCGGCATCGCGGCACCCGCGAACCCGGCGATGAACGGCGTGTTGAAGAACATCGCCACCGACGGCGCCATGAAACCCATGGAGACGACCATCGCTTCCAGCGTGGAGAGGGCCCCGCCCCTCAACCCTCCCTCGGTCCTACCCTCCAAGCGCGTTCCCCCTCCATCTCAGGACCAACCACAAAAAGTTCCACATTATTGACAGACGGGGGCGCGTAAAGCCATAGGACAACCGCACAATTTTCGACGTTTCTCCACCTCTACTGTCGGCACGGGCGGCGATTCTCCCCGCTCCCGCCAACGAGGTGGGTTCGTTTCCCCCGTTGAGCGGGGGGCGCCGTCTTGCTAGAGTCCCGGGGTTGGCCCGCGAGAGGGGAGATTTTGTGGCGGAGATCCGGGAGATAATTCAGGAGGGCGACCACCAGTTCACGATGGGCCCGTACGCCGAGCCCGTGGCCAGGGTGGGTGACGGGGAGACGGTGACCATACACACCGAGGACGCCTTCGGCGGCTCCATCACCTCCGAAGACGACGTTCCAAGCCAGGTCCTCGGGCCTTACCTGAACCCGCAGACAGGCCCGATCTTCGTCGAAGGCGCCGAGCCCGGCGACACTTTAGCCGTCAAGATAGAGGACATAGAGTTCACCCGCGACTGGGCGGCGAGCTGCCTCGTGCCCTTCTTCGGCGGCCTCACTTCTACGAACCTCACAGCCACCCTGCAGGAGCCGCTACCCGAGAGGGTGTGGAAGTACCGGATAGACGGCGACGTAGCCCGCAGGGGGGAATGGGAGATCCCGGTCCGACCCTTCGTCGGGACCATCGGCACCGCGCCCGCCATAGAGGCGCGCTCCGCTCTCTCCCCCGGCGACCACGGCGGCAACATGGACGTGCCTGACACCCGCCCCGGCAACACGGTCTACCTGCCGGTGCGGGCCGACGGCGCCCTGTTCTACACCGGCGACTGCCACGTGGCCCAGGGCCAGGGCGAGCTCTGCGGCGTCGCCCTCGAAGTCTCCGCCAAAGTCACCGTCACCTTCCGGGTCATAAAAGGCAAAGACATCCTCTGGCCGCGCATCGAGTCAGACGAGCACATAATGACCGTGGGCAGCGCGCGACCCATGGAGGACGCCGCCCGCATAGCCTACGCGGAACTGG
>JALZNL010000482.1 GCA_030857715.1 Actinomycetota bacterium
CAACTGTCGCCAAAAGGGGCGGGGCTGGTGAACCGAGGTACTTGGAGCTTCGTAGTTTTACCTGGAAAACAATGCTTTCTAGAAGTGGGCGATGCTGGTTTCGAACCAGCGACCTCTGCCGTGTGAAAGCGAAGCTTGCTCGTTCGCCACCGTTCGCCGCAATACGATTTTGGCATTCCCAAGCCGGATGGCTCGGTACCCTCGCCGTGGGCGTTCGCCACCGTTCGCCCCGGTTGTCGTCAAACTGTCGTCAGACCATGGCTTGCGTAGCGCACCCAGCGCTTGCCCAGATCTTTACTCATCGGGCTTGTGATCTGGGGTTGGCGCGCCGGTAGGAAGGTCCGGGCGGTCATCACGCAGGGGCGCCGCGAGAAGCGCAAGAGGCGCTTCGACGGGAACTATACAAGGAGCGCAATCGCGTCGAACGGCTCGTGGCCCGGCTCAACCAATTCCGACGCGGCCGATTCGGGGGAGAGATTGAACCTCAAGGAGGTCTCTGGCTCCCGCAAGAGCGCTAGCGGAAGTACGCTGTTGCCAGTCGTTCGTAAAAAGCTATGGATCCGTCGAAGGTTTCCTTGCTGACCCACTCGTTGGGTTGATGAGCCAGGCGGTCGTCTCCCGGACCGTAGACCACGACCGGCAAATCGGGGCGCGCTTCGACCAGCACCGAGGCGTCCGTGTAGTACGGGGCCGCAACGCGTGAGGATGGGGCGCCGTACGTCTCCCTACGGAGGACTTCGGCGACCCGGGCAAGCCTCTCTCCCGTGGAGGTGTTTACCGGTAACCGCTCCGACAAAACGGTCACCTCGCAGTCGAAACCGTGGAGGGATTGCCGAAAGGACTCGAGACGCCGCTCGATCATCCCAAGGATCTCGCCGTGGTCCTGGGCTGGCACCGTGCGGATGTCGATCTGTAACCTGCAATCGTCGGGCACAACGTTCACCTTGACCCCGCCGTTTATGACCGACACGTTGAGCGTCGGCTCCCCCAGCACCGGGTCGGGGTCCACAGCGAACTCGAATTCTTCGAGCAACCAGCCGAGGACGCGGTACATGTGTTCTATAGCATTGACGCCCTCCTGAGGCATCGAGCCGTGGGCCGTCTTGCCGCGGGTGGCGATCTCGACCCACAACGCGCCCTTGTGGGCAAGGACCACGTCCCCGCGGGTGGGCTCGGCGATCACCGCGGCTTCGACGTCCTCGAGCATGCCGCGCTCTACCAGCCTGCGGGCACCGCAGCAATCTACCTCCTCCCCGGCGGTGGCGACGAACACGATGTCCCCCGTGGCGGTGGCGCCACTCTGTTTGAGGTTGGCTACCGCCACGGCCGTTGCCACGAGCCCCGACTTCATGTCCGAAGCCCCACGCCCGTAGATTCTGCCGTCGCGCAGTTCGGCCGCGAACGGCTCCATGTCCCACGCTGACCCGCCTACCGGCACCACGTCCATGTGGCCGCAAAGTATCAGTGACCCCCTGCCCGCGCCGTTCCCGGGCAGCCTCGCGATAAGGTTGGCCCGTCCAGTCAGGAACTCGTCCACCTCGGCCTCGACGCCGTGCGCGTCGAAGAAGTCGCGCAGGATCAGCGCCGTCTCCAGCTCGTTGCCCGGTGGGTTTACCGTGTTAGCGCGCAGGACTCGTTGCAGCAGAGAGACGGCTTCTTCCTTCGGGACCACCTTCGTCTTCACCTCCGTACACGATCTCGCCGTTTATCATGGTCAGCGTCGGCTTCATCGAGAGTATCCTCTCTGGTGAGGCGGAGAGGATAGACCCGTCGAGCACGACCAGGTCGGCGAGCTTGCCGACCTCTATGCTCCCTTTTCTGTCTTCCTCGAAGCTCGCGTAGGCGCCGTTGATCGTGAACGAGCGGATCGCGTGCATCAGGGTGGTTCTCTGGGACTCCGCCACGGGCGTTCCCGACTCGGCCCGGCGCGTCAGCCCGCAGTAGATGCCTCGCAAGGGGTTCGGGACCGTGACGGGAGCGTCCGAGCCGCTGGCCGCCACGACACCCTCTCTCGCGTAATCCGCCAGAGGGAACATGTGCTCGATCCGCCCGCCGTAGTTCTTGACGTACCCCTCGCCGAACTCGTAGAAGAAAGCGGGGTTCGGTATCGGTACTATTCCCAGCCTCTTCATCCTCTCCATCAGGTCGGGCGGCACCATCCCCGCGTGCTCGATGCGGTGGCGGTGGTCTTCGCGGGGATGCTCTTTGAGGGTCTTCTCGATACAGTTCATGACCATCTCGACGGCCTTATCGCCTATGGCGTGGGCGGTGATCTGGAATCCTTCCCGATGGGCGACCCCGAGGATACCGTCGATCTCCTCCTGCGAGTAGTACAGGATGCCGGAGTCGTTCGGATCGCTGGTGTAGGGCTCGCGCGTCGCGCAGGTGGGCCCGCTGCTCGAGCCGTCCGTGAAGATTTTGGCCGGTCCGATCCTGAATCTCTCGTCTCCTACGCCCGTAACGAGGCCCGCCGCGACCATCTTGCTCACGAACCCTTCGGAGCGATTGAGCGAGCAGACCATCGCGTAGATCCTGACCTTCACGCGTCCTTCGGCGCCGGCCCGGTACATGGCCCGCATCTGGTCCGGCCCGTATCCTCCGGCTTCGTGGATGCTGGTGATACCTAGGCGTACGAAGTCGTGGTCGGCTATCGTGAGGGCCTCCATCATCTCCTCAGGCGAGTACCGCGACGTCTCGAAGGCCAGCATATGCGCCGTCTCCTTCAGGACCCCCGCGGGTTCACCGTCCTCGCCACGCGCGATCTGGCCGCCTTCGGGGTCGGGCGTGTCCCGGGTGATCCCGAGCAGCTCCAGTGCCTTGGAATTCGCGACCGAGATATGGTTGCAGGTCCGGACGGCGATGATGGGATGGTCTTCGGAGACTTCGTCCAACTCGTCTCTAGTCGGGTGTCTGCCTTCGGCCAACCTCTGGTCGTTGTAGCCCCAGCCGCGGA
>JALZNL010000483.1 GCA_030857715.1 Actinomycetota bacterium
TTCCTCGCCCGGCATGGAGGCCCCGAAGCGGTCGATCCCGACGCTCCGGCCGTGGAAGCCGACGTAGCGCTCCCAGCCGGTCGGCACCCCGGCCTCCACCGAGACACGCGCCTCGACGGACGGCGGCAGGACCGAGTCCTTGTAGCCCTGGTCCTGGGCGTCGTAGATCTCCCACGAGGGCATGCTCACCACGCGGGCGTCTACCCCCTGCCCGGCGAGCAGCCTTCTCGCTTCGAGCGCCACGGCGACCTCGGAGCCGGTCCCGATGAGGATGACCTCAGGCTCTCCGACCTCCGCGTCCTCGCGGACGTACGCGCCGCGCAGGGCGCCCTCGGCCGGGGCGGGGTCGAGGACCGGGACGTTCTGGCGAGTCAGGAGTAGTGCCACGGGCCCGTCGGTCTCGAAGGTGCTCTGCCAGGCCACCGAGGTCTCGTTGGCGTCGGCGGGCCGGATGACGGTCAGGTTCGGTATGGCGCGCAGGGACATGTAATGCTCGATGGGCTGGTGCGTCGGGCCGTCCTCGCCCAGGCCGACGGAGTCGTGCGTCCAGATCCAGGCGACTTTGACGCCCATGAGCGCAGACAGCCTGACAGCCGGACGCATGTAGTCGGAGAAGATGAGGAACGTCGAGCCGTAGGGACGGACCATCCCGCCGTGCACCGCCATGCCGTTGACGGAGCTCCCCATCGCGTGCTCGCGGATGCCGTAGGCGATGTTGCGCCCGGCGTTGACGGGAGAGAAGATCCCCCCGTTGGAGAAGGTGGTGTTGGTCGAGCCGACGAGGTCGGCGGCGCCGCCGATCATGGTCGGAGCGTACTCCCCGAAGGCGTCCATCGCCGCGCCCCCGGCCTTGCGCGTCGCCATCTTCTCGGTCTCGGAAGGGTCCCACCTCGGCAACTTCTCTTTGTAGCCGGGCGCGGGGTTGCCGCTCCAGGCCTGCTCCCACTCCTCGAGGAGGTCCGGGAACTCTGCGCTCCAGGCATCGAAGCGCCCGTTCCACTCCTCTTCGAGCTCGCGGCCCCGCGGCCTCTGGTCCATGTGCTCGTAGACCTCGTCGGGGACGGCGAAGTGCTCGTCGGGGTCGAGGCCGAGGGCTTCTTTGGCCAGACGGATCTCGTCTTCCCCGAGCGCCGCGCCGTGGGCGGCGGCGGTGTCCATCGCGTTCGGCGCGGGGTAGGCGATGTGTGAGCGCACGATGACCAGCGACGGGCGCCCCTCCTCGGCAACGGCGTTCTGCGTCGCCTCGGCCAGGGCTTCGAGGTCCTCGGAGTCAGCGACGCGCTGAACGTGCCACCCTTGCGCCTCGAAGCGCTTGCCCTTGTCCTCGCCGTCGAAGGAGATGGCGGTCGTGCCGTCTATGGTGATGCGGTTGTCGTCGTAGAAGTAGACGAGCTTGCCTAGGGCGTTCTGCCCGGCCAGGGAGGCGGCCTCGTTGGAGACGCCCTCCATCAAGTCGCCGTCGGAGCAGATAGCGAAGACCCTGTGGTCCACGATCTCGTGCCCGATGCGGTTGTAGCGGTCGGCGAGAAAGCGCTCGGCCATCGCCATCCCAACACCGTTGGCGAAGCCCTGTCCGAGCGGCCCCGTGGTGGCCTCGACGCCGGGCGTCAGGAAGTGCTCGGGGTGGCCCGGCGTTATGGAGCCCGACTGGCGGAAGCGCTTGATCTGGTCCAGCGGTAGGTCGTAGCCGGTCAGGTGCAGCATCGAGTACTGCAGGATCGAAGCGTGCCCGGCGGAGAGGACGAAACGGTCCCTGTCCTTCCAACCGGGGTTCTGCGGGTTGTGGCGCATGAACTTCGTGAAGATGGTGTACGCTAGAGGGGCCATGGCCATCGCGGTGCCGGGATGGCCGTTGCCCGCCTTCTGCACCGCGTCCATCGCCAGCGTCCTGACCGCGTCTATGGAACGCCGCGCCACGTCTTGTTGGGTTTTCACATCCAAAATGCCTCCTAGGCTGCTCGTCTTTGTGAGGTTCTAAGACCCGGCCTTCCGGCCGAGTTCGGGCGCCGGAAGCGCCGGGTCCTCTCGAACTCGACGCTGTCGAACACCACGGCGGTACCTTCACGATCTGAGATACCGACCCTCGCGCCCCCTCCCAGAGTCGATGCCCGACAGGTACCGTCCGTCGGCCACTGCTCTTCTCCTATCTCGTGCTCCGCCCCGAAGCTGTCTCCGATGGCCCAAGCCACCTTCTCTGCCCATGATACCTTCTCTACTCGTGATGCTCCCGAGAAGTGAGCGCGGGCGAAGTTCCGAGGACGTCCCTCCCACGACGCACTCGGATGGGTAGCGCGGCATCGGGGGCCGAAGGGGCGCGAGGCGTCGAAGGTGCCGATCCGCTCGTAGGCCCGAACGAAGGCATTCTGCTTCTTCGAAATAGCCTGCAACGGCTGCGGCGACCGGCCGGGGTTTTCCTTCGGGGTGTCCCGGCCCTAGCGTGTTTGTAGGGTCATCGGCTTCGGGTATGACAGAACAGACGTAGAGAGCCCCATCAGAGGGAGGAAAGATGCCCGAAGCGTCCAGGCAGCCCAAGGACAAGAACTACAACCTCATCGCCGTGCTCTACCACTCCTCGGACAACGTCGAGTCCCTGAGGACCTACGTCCAGGACGCCCAAGCGGAGGGCGACCAGGAGCTCGTGGACTTCTTCAGCGCCGTGCACGAGAACAACCTCAAGGCCGCCCAGAGGGCCAAGGAGATGCTCGTCCCCCGCCTCCAGAACGAACAAGAGTAGTAGGCCAGGCGCGCACGGCCGGGCCGGGATACTACGGGGCCCTGGTCTCCCTTTTTGCCCCATTCGCCCACCTTCCGAAAGTCTTCAGACGCTCCCGCATGGACTCCTGCCGGCCCAGGGTACGCTGACGCGCCGTGCGGCGAGGCTTCGTACCGACAAGGCGTTCCAGGTGACGCCGTCCGACGCGCCGGCGCGCACGTTCGACAGCTTCGAGT
>JALZNL010000484.1 GCA_030857715.1 Actinomycetota bacterium
GCCGTGCGTCTGGCGGGTGTAGGTGAACGCCTCGCCGTGCATGTCCTCGTGGAAGGCGGCGAGGCGGGCGAAGTAGTCCGCCTCGGGGGTCGGGCCTCCGGTATGGAGCTCGTGCAGGGTTTCGTCCAGTACCCGCCGCATGTAGGAGAGGGTCTCCTCGTGGGAGAGCAGCGGCAGGTCCCAGCGGGTATCGTGGGCCACCGCCATGGAGTCGTAGAGCTCGTCACCGCGCTCCAGGATGTTGGAGGGGGCGAACTCTTCGTCAGTTACGCGGCGCAGGTTCCAGCGCTCCTGGAACCAGGCGAGGTGCCCGATCTCCCACAGCGGCGGGTTGACGATGCGGAGTTGGGGCCCCATCATCTGCTCGTCCGAGAGGTCGCTCCCCAGTTCCAGGGTGCGCTTCCGGCTGTCGACCAGCATCTCCGTGAGCCGCTCGATCTGTTCTTGTGCGCTCTGCATAGAGTCCCTCCGTCTGCTCTTTGCGGCGAATGTTAGCGCAAACCGTCCAGCAGGTAGCCCGGAAGGTGTAGTGCGCCGCGAAAGGCTGTATAAATTCGTATCCATGAAGCAGGGATACGCAGCATGAAGATCAGCCTCGTCACGCCGGCCGGGGCGCGGTCGCGCAGCGGCAACAGGACCACCGCCGACCGCTGGGCGCGCTTCCTGCGGCAGTTGGGGCACGAGGTGCCGGTCGAAGAGGCCTGGAGCGGGGAGATCTCTGACCTGATGATCGCCCTGCACACCCGGCGGAGTCATCCCTCGATAAGTCGCTACGCCGCAAGCCATCCCGGCCATCCCCTCATCGCCGTCCTAACCGGGACCGACCTCTACCGGGATATCCGGTTCGACGAGGACGCCCAGGACTCACTGAGGCTCGCCACGCGGGTGGTCGTGCTGCAGGAGGCCGGGCTGGCGGAGCTCGAACCGCGGCACCTCGAGAAGGCGCGGGTGATCTACCAATCGGCCGAGCCCATCCGCCCGCAGCCGCGGGCAAAGACCTTTTTCGACGTCTGCGTGGTGGGCAACCTGCGCGCCGAGAAAGACCCCTTCCGCTGCGCCCTGGCCGCCCGGTTGCTGCCACCCGCCTCGCGCATCCGGATCACGCACGCAGGGAAAGCCCACAATGAGGAGTTCGCCGGGCGGGCCAGGGCGCTCGCGTCGGCCGAACCCCGCTACCGCTGGCTTGGAGAGGTGCCCCGGTGGCGGGTGCGCCGGCTGCTGTCGCGGGCGCGGTTGCTGGTGCAGAGCTCGGTGATGGAAGGCGGGGCCAACGCGGTCGCCGAGGCACTGGCCGCCGGCGTGCCCGTGATCGCCTCCCGAATAGCCGGCAACGTCGGGATGCTGGGCGAGGACTACCCCGGTTACTACCCGGTCGGGGATGAGGAAGCCCTGGCGCTGCTTCTGGAACAGACCGAGACCGACGCCGCGTTCCACGAGTTGCTGAAGGCGCGGTGCGCCGCCCGCCGCCCCCTGACCCTGCCCGAACGCGAACGCGGGGCGCTGGGCGACCTGATCGAAGAAGTCGCCGGGGCTTCCCCGGACAACCGCACAGGCGACGGGTAGGGAGGTTATACTCACGCCATGGACGAAAAAACGCGCATAAGGATGACGAAATACTCGCAGAAGGCCGGCTGAGGCTCCAAGTTCGCTCCAGGGGTCCTGGAGCAGGTGCTTCTCTCACTCACGCCGGGCTCGCCCTCGGCGGATAGCTTCGTGAGCAGCATGGAGACCCGCGACGACGCGGGGTACATCCCGTTCGGCGGTGGCCTGCTGTTGCAGTCGGTGGACTTCTTTCCGCCGATCGTGGACGACCCTTACCGGTTCGGCCAGATCGCCGCCGCCAACGCCCTCTCGGACGTCTACGCGATGGGCGGCTACCCTTTAACGGCGATGAACCTGGTCGGCTTCCCCGAAAAGCTGGACCTCGGCATCCTGCGCGAGATCCTGGCCGGAGGCCAATCCAAGATCGAGGAGTCCGGCGCGAAGCTCTGCGGCGGCCACTCCGTGCTGGACGATGAGCCCAAGTACGGCCTCTCCGTAACGGGCTTCGTCGAGGAGGACCGGGTCGTGCGCAACGCCGGAGCAAAGGTGGGCGACGCACTGGTCCTGACCAAACCTCTGGGCTTCGGCATCCTGACCACGGCCCTCAAGCGCGACCTCGTTTCCGAATCCGAGATAGAAGACGCCGTCGAGGTGGCGGCGACCCTGAACAAAGGCGGACGCGCCGCGCTACGCGAGGTCGAGGTCTCGGCCGCGACCGACGTTACCGGCTACGGCTTTCTGGGCCACCTCTCCGAGATGCTGGAGGCGTCGGGGCTCGGGGCGGTGGTGCGCCGGAGCGAGGTGCCGGTCTGGGAGCGATCCGTCTCCCTCGCCGCGGAGGGGTGTTACCCCGGCGGCCTCAAGAACAACCGGGAGTACCTCGGCGACAAGGTAACCCCGGACGGGGTCGGCCCGGAAGACCTGCTGCCTCTGTACGACCCGCAGACGAGCGGCGGCCTGCTCGTTGCGGTGCCGGAGCAGCAGGCTTCGGCGTTCGTGCGTGTCCTGGAGAGGCACGCTACGCTCGCCGCAGTGGTCGGCGAGGTCGTGGAGAGCCAGACGGTCAAGGTCATACCGTAAGCACACCCGAGTTTCGCCCCGGCGCTTGACCCCGATAACCGTCGAGGTCGAGTTTGCGCCGTGTGTGATCTCGGCGCGCCCGGGACGGGTCCGTGGACTTCGCTTCGGAGATTCCGACGGCCGCCTGCCTGTCTATTGATAGGAGGTCGCCGTGCATGATGCGCCGGTCTCGGGGTAAGTAGACCAACGCTTCGTCTGACCGGTAGTTTGTTGGGACGGGATACGTGGGCTAGGATCGCTCGAAATACGCTTGCTCGATCGCCGTAAGTGCGCTGTAATTTGACCACATATCGGACTCTCCCAGATCGCAATCGGATCCTTCTTC
>JALZNL010000063.1 GCA_030857715.1 Actinomycetota bacterium
ATGCAAGTGGTACACGTGCCGCTCCGACAGTCGTAAGGAAGCGTGAGCCCGGCCTCTTCGGCGGCTTCGAGGATGTACTCGTCCTCGGCAACCTCTATGGTCAGGCCCCTCTTCTTGAAAGTAACCTTATGCTTCTTCGCCACGCTATCTCCTAACGAGAAAGTCCCGACCCCAAACCAGCGGGGCCGGGACTATTAGAGTTTCGAGCCTCCAGTTTCGGCGTTACCTGATGCCTGAAACCTGTAGCCTGAAGCCTATTGCCTACTTCGCCTCGAACTCCTCGCCGGGGGTGCCGCAGACGGGGCACTCCTCGGGGGGCTGTATGCCCTGCATGGTCTCGCCGCAGGTGCCGCAGACCATCGTCACGGTCATGGGCGGGTGCGGGGCCTCGCCGTTCTCGGCCTCGATGGCCTCGCCGGTGTCTTTGGCGAGGTCGGCTATGGAGACTTTGCCGGTTATGACGTCCTCCATCGTGGTGCGGGCGCCGCTGAGGGCGTCCTCGGCGAGGGGGAGGTCTATGCGGGTGACGCCGCGCTCGCGGGCGAGCTTCTCGGTCATGTTGCGCGAGATGTTCCGCATAAAGCCCTTCGGCGCCCGGTCGAGGCGGTCTATGGCCTCCTGGGTCCAGGTGAACTCTTTCGAGCCGCCCTCGGGGATCTTCAACTCCTCGCCGGCCTTCTGGAAGGCGGAGTGGTCTATGGGGCAGGTGGCGCCGGTGGTCTCCTGGACCTGCTGCTTGGCGTGGCTGACGGGGCAGCCGCCGGACTTCACCTCGGGGGCCTCGCGGCCTGTCTCCTCGCGGTACTGCTGCTCGACGTACTCGTGGGTGATGGTGGTGTAGCCCTTCTTGAGCGCGCTCTTCTCGACGCGGGCGCGGACGCGGCGCTTCTCCTGCCACTCTTCGAGGAAGTCAAGGAGGGCTGTTGCGTCCTCCGTCCAGTGCAGCTCGCGGCCGTCGTAGACCTCAGAGAGGTTCATGGTCTCGTCGCCGGTTGTGGTGGCGATGTCGGCGTCGACGGCATGGAAGTGGGTCGGGCCGGAGCTGCAGACCGGGCACTTCGCGGGCTTGCCCTTGGCCACGTAGCGGCAGACGTCGCACTCGAAGCGGTCCTGGCCCTGGGCGACGCGGTGTATCTCGTCCTGCACGTCGGCGGAGACGCCCGCTATGTCGCCCTGGTCCTCGCTCTTGCCGAACCCGCCGCGGCCGGCTTCCAGGATCTCGTCCTTCGTGACCTCGCCGTTGCCGTTGGAGCCGTTCGATTGACCGTTGGCCTTGCCGTTACCGTTGGTGCCGTTGGCCTTATCCGCCGTGCGTTCGTCGAAGTCCTTGAAGAGGGAGTCGATAGGCTTGTCTTCGCCCATGGCCTCGGCCTCGCGCATCTGGTCGCCGATGGCGCGCATGGACTCCATGGCGCCGGGGGGGAGGATGCTCTTGATGACCTCGTCGATGACGCCCGTGGTTATTACCGTGTAGCCCTTCTCGATGGCGTAGCGGATGATCGCGCCGGTCGCCATCCCCACCACGAAGCCCGGGATGCGGTCGAGGCGCTGGATGGCCTCGTCGGTCCAGGTCATGTGCTGCTCTGCGGTGTACAGGTCCGGCGCCTGGTACTCGTAGTTGCCGATCAGCACGTTCGTCGGCAGGTAGCGCATCATGTTCTCTGTGTTGCCGCCGATGTCCATCTCGTCGTCGGAGTGGTAGCCGATGCGGCCCATGACCACGAGCGTCGGGTTGACCTCGTTGACGTACTTCATCGTTTGCTCGAAGGGCTTGCCGGCAAGAAGCGTCGTCTTCAGCTCGACGCCCTCGTCCTCGGCGATCTTCTTGGCTACCTCCAGGTGGGCGGTGTAGATCTTGGCGAGCCCGGAGTCGATGATCTCCTCGTGCAGCTTCTCCTGCTCCTTGAACCGGAACACCTTCTGAGCCTTGCTGGAGAGCACGCCTGCGATGGAGTGGAACATCGCGTAGTGGAAGTAAGGGTCGAAGACGCTGATCGCCTCGACCGTCCCGCCGAACTCTCGCGCGAGGTCGATGGCACGCTTCAGGCCGCCGAGCGACTTGGCCGAGCCGTCCACGGCGACGACGATATGCTCGAACGGCGAGCGGTCCAGGTCCTTGACGATCAGGGTGTCCGCGTGGGTCAGCCGCCGAACGACGCGCTCGGTAACGGTACCCAAGACTGTGTCCTTGACGGCGGCCATGCCCATGGCGCCTATGACGACGAGGTCGAAGTCGTTGTCATTTACGTCCTCGACGATGACCTTGAAGTTCTTGCCTTCCAGGGAGCGGCGGACGAGCTCGACGTCGTGCTTCTCGCAGAGCGGTTCGAGGACGTCGATGTAGGAGTCGGTGATTATCTCCAGGCCCTTGGTGATGAGCTGGTCGTGGATCTTGCGCTGCCGCTTCATCTCGTCCTCGTCCCGGAACTCTTCCGGGAGGCCCGACTCCATCTGGCGGAATCGGACGTCGTGCATCTTGGCGGCGTAGGCGTGGCAACCCGCGACCCTGCCCCCGAACTGCCGCGCAACGTCGACGCCTATGACGCACGCCTGGTTGGAGTAGTCCGAGTTATCGACCGGGACGTAGATCTCTTTGTACATGTACCGCTCCCCTTACCGTCTGGACGCCGGGCTGGACGCTATGAGCCTGCAGCGCGAAAACGCCGCTTCCACGCCTGCGTAATGTACCGTTTCACCCCCTACACCGCAAATAAACCCGTTCACACTTCGCCCTTTTGGGGCGCGGTTCTCTCGCGGGACCGCCCCGGGTCTGTATGATGCCCTCCCAGGCAGGTTCGCTTCGGAGGATGGGCCATGGACGGCGTCGATAATTCCCTGCTCAAGAATGGCCGCTTCGTGCGGCTCTGGATCGGGCAGGGGCTCTCGTTCGTCGGCGACTTCGTCTCCACGGTGGCGCTGGTGCTCCTGGTCGTGGACGTATCGGGCAGCGCCTCGGCCGTCGGCGGCGTCCTGGTCGCGCGCCTGCTGCCCACCCTGGCCAGCCCCCTCGTCGGCGTGCTCGCCGACCGCCTCGACCGCCGGGCCGTGCTGGTAGCCGCCGACCTCGTCCGGGCGGTCCTGGTCGTCGGCCTGATCTTCGCCCGCGACCTGCCGGTAATCTATGCTCTGGTCTTCCTCATGGGCGCGGCGCGAACGGTCTTCAACCCGACCGTCCGCGCCGCCTTCCCCAGCGTGGTGGGCGGCGGCGACCTGACCAGGGCCAACGCCCTCATAAGCGGCACGTTCAGCTTCTCTATGATGGCCGGGCCGGCACTCGGCGGTGTGCTCGTGGCCTTTGTCGGCCTGGAGATGGCCTTCCTGCTCGATGCCCTGACGTTCCTGGTCTCAGCCGCCTTTCTCTCCACGATCCCGCTCCCCGCCCCCGAACGGGACGACGGCGAAGAGGGCTTCTTCCGGGAGTTGCGGGCCGGTTTCGGCTACCTGGCCGGGGCGCGTGTTCCGCTGGTGATCATAGTCGGGGCCTTCCTCGCCACGCTGACGGCCAACGCCGCGATCCCGGCCGAAGCGTTCCTCGCGAGGGATACCTTCGATGCCGGGGACGTGGGCTACGGCCTGCTCGCGAGCCTCTGGGGAGGGGGCATGATCCTGGGCTCCGCCCTGGTGGCCGTGCTGGGCGGCAGGATCAACTTGGTGCTGCTCTACTTCGTGAGTATCTTCGCCACAGCCCTGGCGTTCGTCGGGGTGGGCCTCTCCCCGACCTTCGCCCTCGCCCTGGGAGCCATCGCGGTCGCCGGTGCCGCCAACGGCGTGGACAACGTCGCGACCGACACCATACTCCAGAGGCGGGTACCGGACGCCTTCCTCGGGCGCGTGTTCGCCGCAAGGTTCCTCACCTTCAGCGCCGGGGAGGCCTTCGCCTATCCCATTGGCGGTCTGGTCGTGGACGCAGCCGGTCCCCGCTCCACCTATCTCCTCGCCGGGGCCGCGACCGCCGCGGCTGGCCTACTCATCCTGTCGCTCATCGCTGCCGTTCCACCGGGGATCGCTGAAACCGATGAGCAACGCTCGCGGTCGAAGGGTAAGAACATCTGAAAAGAGATTGGGTAACATAGGGTATAAGAGTCCAAAGAGAAGGAGGCAAAGGGATGCTCGAGAACGGTATCAGGGTATGGTAGCCCAGAACGCAAGTAGCAGTGTTCCACCCGAAGATTCAGAGGAGGTGAGGAGATGACGGAGAGCGGTATCAGGGTCTGGTAGCGAGCTTGGGCGAATCGATGCCTTGCAAGATCGAAAACCGGAGGGGGTGAGGAACATGACCGAGGGCGCTAGGAGCTGGTAGTTCGGAACGCGCACGACTGACGAGTCCAACGGTAAGGGGGTGAGGAATATGACCGAGGGCGCTAGGAGCTGGTAAACCGTAGGACTCACGCAACGCCTGCATGGAACAGATGCGCTCTGTATAATGAGTCGCGTTAGTAAAACGCATGCTCTAGTGCTTCCATGGGGGGCCCTTGCGGGAGGTTTATCTAAGAAGCTACGTGGGGGTCTTGCTGGCCGCTGCCTTGACGCTTGCCGCTTCATGGGCGTACTGGCACGGCATGGTGTTCGAGGCGACTCTTGTGGTCGGCACGCTGATCCTTGCCGGCCTCGTGCTGTTGGGCGACGTTTTCCCGTTGCGCGTCAGCGAAAAGACCGCCATCGGCGTCTGGGACGTGGGCTTGATTTTAGCGGTCGTAACGCTGGGTCCCGCTTGGGCCGCAGTAGCCGCCCTACCATCCGCCTTTTTCGTAGGACGGCGCGACTGGCTCCGGACAGCATACGAGATAGGCCACAGTACCACGATCGTTTACCTGGCCGGCATAGTTTTTTCATTCGCGTCTGACACACCTCTGTTGTTAGGATCTACCGCCCCCACCGCTCAAGTCGTGTACGGGACGTTCGCGGCAGGCCTGACGTTGCTGGCGGCCAACAGGTTGGTCGCCGTCGTCCTGCTCAAGATCAAATACGATCAAGGGTGGCATGAGACCTGGAAAGAGGACATGCAGCCGTACGTGCTTTCGGACGCCCTGAACGTTCTGACCGCGGGGTTTGGGGCGATGGCCCTGGTCGTGTTTGGGCCCGTGGCTGGGCCTGTGGCCGCCCTGGTGTTGCTCGGAGGCGCCATCGGTAGTCAGGTTTTGGTGTATCGCTCACGGGAGCAGGTGAAGAAGAACGAAGAGTTGCGCGAGCGTATAGATTCCCTGGAAGGAGCCCTCGCGACTTCAAACAACACCTTCGGGACCATGATCGTCGAGGAGTTGGGGCGCAAGGACGGGTATACTCACAGGCACGCGGCGGCTACGTCCGTGTATGCGGCGGACCTGGCGCGCGAGATGAAGCTGGACGACGTCCGCGTGGAGAGGCTGCGGATGGCGGGACTCCTCCACAACGTCGGCCTGTTCGGCCTGCCCGAGGACCTGCTGCTGGCGACGGGCAGGCCTAACTCCATCGCCCAGAGCCGGCTCGCCGAGCACCCGGCGCGCGGCGAGGAGGCGCTCGCCGCCATCCCCGAGTTCGGAGAGATGGCCCAATGGGTCCGCTGGCACCACGAGCGTCCGGACGGACGAGGATACCCGGACAAGCTTCGCGGTCCCTGGATACCCGTGGAGGCGAAGATGCTCGCTGTGGCGCAATCCTACACCGCCCTGGTGCTGGACGACCCCAGTCGTCCCGGCGTGGGCCCCGCAAAGGCACGGGAGAAGCTGGGCGCCGGTGTCGATACCGAGTTCGACGGGGTCTTGGTTCGGGCGTTCCTGCGCATCCTGGACACCGAGTCTGAGGGCTACCGCATGGCCGACGACCACCGTTTCGTCTTCCCCGTTCCGGGAGAAGGGCGGCGCGCGACGCCCGACCCGTCGGCCCCGGGCCTCCCCGAAGAACGCTCCCAGGGTTAGGGGGAAAGCGGATGAGCGGATTCGACCGGGAGGGATCCGGAACGACGGCTTCCCCCGCCGCCGGCCTTGCCCGAACCGCGCTCGCCTTAGCCGTACTACCGATCCTGACGTGGATCTCGCCGGGGGCGGGACCCGCGGCCTTCTTCTCTGCCGGCCTTGCGCTCTTCTTCGGGGTCCTCATCGCGACCGGTCGGCCGCGGATCCTGGCACGCGAACCCCTCGTGATGGTCGTGCTGGACTCCCTGCTCGCCGGCCTGCTGGTGGCGGGCACCGGTGGGGGAGACTCCTTCTTCTTTCCTTTGTACTTCCTGGCGGCGCTCGGCGTTGTGCGGGTTCCGGGTTCGGCGAAGGTCGCGGTCGCGACCGTCTTGATGGCCGGAGGATATCTCGTCGCGGCGGGTCTCGCGGACGGTCCGGGGGTGCTCGGTACCGCCCCGGTTGGCTTGAGGGCGGGGTTCGTCGCGCTCTTCTGCGCGGTCGTCGGGTACCTGGGCTTTGGGGTGCGGGATCTCGCCGGGCGCGAGCGCGTCTTCTCCTCCGCGCTCGCCGCGGAGCGGGACCGGGCGGTGAGGGCCGAAGGCCTCGTCTCCGGTTTCGGGGCTGCGCTGGGGACTTCGAGCATCGAGGAGATCCTCTCGTGGACGGTGCGGACGGCCCGCGCGGGCTGCAGAGGTACCTACGCGCACGTCGCCGTCCTGGAAGGCAACCACCACGCCTCCGTCCTCGAAGGAGACATCGACGCCTGTCCGAGCTGGTGGCATCCTTCCATCCAGGGCCTCGTGCTGCGCGCCTGTCGCGATGGCGAGGCCGCGCGTAGCGAGGAGGAGATCCACGGCATAAAGGGTTTCCTGGCATTGCCCCTGGACGCGGCGGGGGGAGACGGGCAGGGGGCCGTGATCGTCGGGGGAGGGGAGTTCGGCGCTGAGGAGGAGCGGGTGCTGGGCCTGATTTCCGGCGCGGCCGGCCCCGCGCTCGAAGCCGCGGAGGAGGCCCCGGGCGGACGGGACCCCGTCTCCGGCCTGCCGAACCATGCGTCGCTGCACCGCGTACTGCGCCGGGAGCTCTCCCGCGGCAGGGCGCTCACGGTCTTCGCCGTGGAGGTGGGAGGACTCGATCAGTACAACCGGGCCCACGGCTTCGCGGCTGGGGACGGGCTCCTGCGGCGGGTCGGCGAGAGGCTCGGCAGGGGCCGGCGCGCGTTCCGCCACGGGGACGACGAGTTCGTCGTCGTCCTTGGCGGGACCAACGAGGCCAGGGCCCGCAGGGCAGCGCTCGCGATCCGGCAGGCCGTTTCGGAGGAGGCGGGAGGCCTAGTCCATCCCGCCGTCGGCTTCGTGCATGCCGGGGCGGAACACGAAGACCCTGAGCCCGTATTGAAGACTGCCTCGTTCGCGCTCCGGGAGGCAAGGGCCGGGACGGACGGCGTCGCCGGGGTACCCGCCTCGGCGGAAATTCCCGAAGCCGGTGGTCGGCCCGCCGGGGTCGTCGAGGCCCTGGTGGGCGCGCTGGAGGCAAAAGATCCCGGCGTCGGGGAGCATTTGCTGGGCGTATCCAGGACCGCGCGGGACATCGCCCGGAAGATGTCCCTGCCCGAAGAGCGGGTGGAAGATCTGGTCATCGGGGCGCTGCTTCACGACGTGGGCAAGATCGGGGTCCCCGACCACATCCTGTGCAAGCCCGGCCGTCTGACCGAAGAGGAGTACGAGACGATGAAGCGTCACCCCGCGCTGGGTGTCGAAATCGTCTCCCCGATAACGGCGCTGGCGCCTGCGCTGCCGGCGATCAACCACCACCACGAACGCTTCGACGGCAACGGGTACCCGGACGGGCTGGGCGGCGAGGACATACCGCTGGCGGCCCGGGTGGTAGCCGTAGCCGACACCTTCGACGCCATGATCCAGGACCGCCCCTACGGTTACGGCGTCTCCCGCGAGACCGCGCTTCAGGAGATCGAGGACAACTCGGGTGCCCAGTTCGACCCCAGGGTCGTGGGGATGCTACGGCAGGTCCTCGAGGATACCGGCGGCCGACGGGCCGACTCTACCGGCTAGAGGCCCGGGCGATGCTACCCGCCGTTGGACCCCGCCGCAGGATGTAAGAAAAATCACTCATTTGGGCGATACGGATCGTCCTGTTCGTAGGATACGCTGGCTTCTCCAGGTGGTCTTCGTAGGACGGGGCGCTGCTTCTCGGCCCCCGGGAAAGGAGCCGCGACGATTTATTGACATATCGGCGCGTGACCGGCCCAACAGGGCGGTTGTTAGGACGACCGAGGCTTCCCCGCCGAAGGTCAGGAGTTCGGAGAAGAAGATGCGAGGATTATCGCTGGAACTGCCAATCGGTTATTACCTGGAGCGGGACCCGGACATACTTACCCTGCGCCGTTCGGATGGGTCCGTGGTCGGCGCGTTCAGCGCCCAGGGCGTCCTCCCCGAAGCCGTCCGCCGTACGGTAGAGGAGACGACGGCCGTCAGGCCCTCACTGCGGGTTCGTTTCTTCGGCCACTTCGAAATGCTCTGCGACGGTGAGCCCGTGCCCCTGGGCCGCAACGGCAAGGCGCTGACCATCCTCAAGCGCCTCCTGGCGAACCGCGCCCGCCCGGTCTCCCAGGACCACCTCATGGGGTGGCTGTGGCCCGACTCCAGCCTCAAGAAAGCCCGCTGGTCCCTTAACTCCGCCGTCCACGGCCTGCGCAAGCTCCTGGCCGGTTGCCCCTCGTCGCCGTCGGGCGTGAGCTACGTCTTGCTCGAGGAGGGCTACTATCGGCTGGGGCCGGACGTGCTGGTCGCCACCGACGTCGAGGAGTTCGACGAGCACTACGAGCGGGGCCGCCGCTTCGAGGGCGGGGGCCGGTTCGAGGAGGCGAACGCCGAGTACGAGAGGGCCGTCGAGCTGTACCGCGGCGACTACCTGCTGGAGGACCTCTACGAGGACTGGACGATGGTCGAGCGGGAGCGGCTCGCCAATGCCTACGTGGACATGCTCGACCGTCTCGCCGCGAACTACATGGAGACCGAACGACTCAGGGAGAGCATCGGGGCGTGCTACCGGGCTCTGGAGCGAGACCGTTGCCACGAGGACAGCCACCGCCTCCTGATGAGGTGCTACACGCGGATGGGGCAGAGGGGTAGGGCTCTGAGGCAGTACCGCCTGTGCGAGAGGGTGCTGGTCCAAGAGTACGGCACCTCCCCCTCCCCGGAGACGCGCTCCCTGTACCGGAGCCTGCTCGAAAACGAAGGCTTCTGACTCGGACGAGGTGGTCAATACTTATGAACTCCGCTGTAGCGGTGGTTTGTTGATTTCGGAAGAAGGATCCGATTGCGATCTGGGAGAGTCCGATATGTGGTCAAATTACAGCGCACTTACGGCGATCGAGCAAGCGTATTTCGAGCGATCCTAGCCC
>JALZNL010000485.1 GCA_030857715.1 Actinomycetota bacterium
TATTGAGAACTTATTTGAAACCTAGCCAACAACCCTGCAACGTATGAGCGGAGCCTGGGTTGGCAGAAAAATCGGCCGCTAGATGCTCCAAATAGGTTCATGTGTGGATGGGAAAGACGCTTCGACCAGTGGTTTGCGGCTAGTTCGAAGGTTTTCAGCTTTTCATCTTGCAAAGTGGTTCTGCCAAGTCTCACTCCGCCTATGCGTTGCACGTTTACTGGCGAGGTGTGGGCGGAGCATACCTCGCCGGAAAAACCCCGGCCTATGTGTGCAGTAAGGGCGGCGGAACTCACCGAGGCGTTTAACCTGTGCCGGTAGGTTGGTCGCGAACTCCCACATCTGGCATGCTTCCCCTCCCACGGCGCAACGTGCCGTAGCGAGGGGGGGAAGAGGATGAGCCGGAGAAGACGCCGGAAGGTCGAGCCGACCGACGAGTGGGAGCAGCTCAAGCTGCTGTGCGGGTGGTCCTCCCGGACAAGGCTATCGTCCCCACCGCCCGGCAAGCCGCGGCGCTGTTCCTCAAGCGTAGAGAGAAGCTAACCGTGGATCAGGAAGCCTACCTGGATCGTCTGGGTACTCTGGACAAGGCATCGGCCGACGCGTACCGGCTGACGCAGGAATTCGCGCGGATGGTCCGAGAGTTGGAAGGAGAGAAACTCGACGAGTGGCTAGGAGAGGTCGAGGCCTCGGAAGCCTTGGTGATAAGGCGCTTCGCCAAAGGGCTCAAGAAAGACCTTTCGGCGGTGCGCGCGGGATTGACGGAGGGCTGGAGTAACGGCCCCGTGGAGGGCTTCGTCCACAAACTCAAGCTCATAAAGCGCTCGATGTACGGTAGGGCGGGCTTCGCATTGTTGCGCAGGCGCGTCCTGGGAGCCTCCTGGTGACGCTCGCCTGCACCGAGAGTGACGAAGAGCCCGTAGGGTCTGAGACACCCCGTGTACATCTTTCGGCCCATTTGTGAGTGCAACCTTGAAAAAACCCCGACGATTGATGATCGATCATGCACTTTCTTTCGTATGTACGGGTGTTGCTAATAGTAGCAAGTACTTACTAATGTTGGAGGTAAGGCGAGGCGCGAGTGCGCCGGTTGGATGGCAGAAGGCTAAAGAGGTTTAGACAAACAGTAGAGGCGTAGAGACGCGGACCGCCAAGACGGGCACCAGGTTCGCGAGGAGCCAGTGGTGCGACCGGCTAAAGAAAAAAAGCTCGGAGGGCCGGTTTTTTGTGGGGTTGTGCGGGTTCTTGCATGGTTTGTAAGGAGGATGGACGGATGCGCGAAGCAGGGATATTGGAGAAGGTTGCAAACTCGCGGGCGGTGCCTCGCGACACGGGTGCGGGGGGTTGGGCATGATCCTGACGATCGTTTACGCGCTCATACTGGTGGTCTCGGTCGTGCTCACGGCGCAGGCGATCTGCACGCTGGGGCTGATGCTCTATACGTGGGCCCGTCCCGAGCGGCTGGAGGAGTCGAAGAGTCCCAAAGAGTACCTGCCGCCCAAGTTCAGCTTCACGGCGATCCTGCCGGCCAAGAACGAGGAGGGCGTCATCGGGGACACCGTGCGCAAGCTGTGGGAGAGCAACTATCCCAAAGAGCTCCTCGAGGTCGTCGTGGTCTGCGAGGAGAGCGATCGGGGGACCATCGAGGAGGCCGCCGAGGCGGCGGCCGAGATCGGGCACCCCGGCGTGAGGGTGGTGACGTTCTCCGGCAAGGACGGCCCCGTCAACAAGCCCCGCGGCCTCAACGTGGCGTTCGCGGAGACGAAGAACGAGGTCGTCACGATCTTCGACGCCGAGGACGACGTACACCACGAGATTTTCGACGTCATCAATACGACCATGACCCAGAAGGGTGCGGGGATCGTGCAGGCCGGGGTCCAGCTTATGGACTTCCGCTCGAGCTGGTACTCCACCCAGAACGTCTTGGAGTACTTCTTCTACTTCAAGTCGCGGCTGCACTACCACGCCAAGGTCGGGATGATCCCGCTCGGCGGCAACACCGTCTTCGTCAAGCGGGACCTGCTGGAGAAGGTCGGCGGCTGGGACGAGGCGTGCCTGACGGAGGACGCCGACCTTGGCATCCGCCTGAGCGTGTTGGGCGAGAAGATCTTCGTGACCTACGACGCCGAGCACGCCACCCGGGAGGAGACCCCCGATAGCGTCGGCGGTTTCGTCAAGCAGCGTACGCGCTGGTGCCAGGGCTTCTTCCAGGTCTACCGCAAGGGCGAGTGGCAGAAGCTGCCCACCCGCGGCCAGCGGCTTCTGGCCATCTACTCGATGACCTACCCATACTTCCAGGCCGCCGCCGGAGCGCTCTGGATCCCGGCGGTCCTCACGATCATCTACCTCCAGGTTCCCGTGGGCGTGGCGATGATCTCGCTGTTGCCCCTGTACGCGATCTTTTTCCAGCTCCTCGTCGGCCTGATCGGCTTGCAAGACTTCGCGAGCGCCTACGGGTTCCGCCTGAAGGCGCGCGACGTCGCGAGGTACGCTCTGGGCTTCCTGCCCTACCAGTTCCTGCTGAGCATCAGTGCCCTGCGCGCGATCTTCCGGGAGCTCAAGGGCGCGACCAATTGGGAGAAGACCGCCCACTCTGGCGTTCACCGCGCCCCCATCGAGCCCAAGACCATCCAGCGGGGCGCGCGTCCCGTTGCGAACGGCACGGTCGTCAGCTCCGCGGCCGCGAGCGGCACGAAGGCCGGCGCGGCCTCCTCGTCCGCCGGTAGCTTCGACGTCCTCTTCGACGAGGCGGAGGCCCGCCTCGGTGCGAGCCGGGGAAGTGTGATGGTCCTTGTGATGGTCCTCAACCTGGAGAAGAACGCCTTCTCCGTAAAGGCCGCTCGGGGCCTGCCGCGGGGCGTGGCGGGTTCCGCGGCGGTCGGCGCGGGCGAAGGGGTCGCGGGGTGGGCGGTTCGTAACAGGAGCAAGCTGATCATAACCGGGCA
>JALZNL010000486.1 GCA_030857715.1 Actinomycetota bacterium
GGCGGGAACTTCACCCTGATCGGGGCCTCCGCCAACCTGGTCGTCGCGGGCGTCGTCGCCCGCGAAGGCATGACGACCTTCACCTTCCTCCGCTTCATGCTGTGGGGCTTCCCCGTGACGCTCGTGGCCCTCGCCATCTCGAGCGCGTACATCCTCATCTTCCAGCTGTAAAGCAGCCCGCTACCGAAGCGGCGTGCCTAGTCGAAGACCGCGACGACCTTCTCCGCCAGCGTGCTCCAACCTAGCGACTCCACGCTGTTGCGCCGCACGGTCGCGGCGTGAGCCTCCCGCTCTCCGTCCGGCAGCGAGAGGAAACCTTCGAGGGCTGCCGACAGGTTCTCCTCGAAACCATCCATCGGGACCCGAAGATCGAAAGGGAGACCTCGTCCCACGAGGGCGCCCGCCTCCCTGAGACCAGAGTGGTCGGCCACGAACGGCACGACGCCGGCGGCGGCGAACTCGGCGGCCACGAGGCCGAAGGTCTCAGGGAAGATGGAGGGGACGACGGCGACGTCCGCCGCCGGCAGGATCTTCGCGAGCTCCGCGTGCCCGAGCGGCCCGACGAACTCGATGGATCTCCCAAATCCTTTTGCATCGCCTGCCAGCGACCCGGAGAGTCCGAAATGTTCCAGCGGCTCCGCGTCGCCACCCTCTAGCAGACGCCCGCGCTCCGCGAGCCGCCCGGCGTTCTCTTCGTCGCCCGCGTCGAGGGCGTGGACCAGCGCCTGCAACTCCTCGCGGAAGGTGCCGAAACCTACGACTAACAGGCGGGCCCCGGTCTCTTGGTGTACCGGGGCGAAGGCGGAGATGAGGCTGTGGACGCCCTTGGAGTGGATGAGTTTTCCCAGGTAGACGACGAGCGGGTCGTCGGAGTCGAGAAGCGCTTCCAGCCTCTCCCCGGCGTCCCGGTCGTGGGAGCGGGCGTCGTAGGAGCCGGAGATGGTACGCAGGCCCTCGATGAGATCCTCGACGCTATCGGGGCGGTCCAGGGTTGCCTCCAGCGCCTGTTGCTCTTCGGGACCCCGGCCCCGGCCGCCGTTCAGCGATTTCAAGACGTCGAGGTCCAGCGCGTCGGGGCGGAAGAGGTCGGTGTCAACTCCGCCGGGGAGGGAGCGCGTCCTCTCGGCAAGCCCGGGGAAGTCCTCGGCGACGGTGCCCGCGCTGTGGGAAGAGAGGGCCACGATCTCCGCGGCCCCCTCCAGGCCCTCGCGGGTGAGCCCCATGTATCTTTCGCTCCTGCGAGACACGTACTGAAGGCAACTCCCGTGGACGATGCTCGCGTAAGGAACGCCGGAGTCGTGAAGCGCCCTGCGGGCGATCTGCGGCCCCGGCACCGAGTGGTTAGTGACGACCGCCCCCGCCCCCGACGCGCGGAGCACGGCCCCCACGGCCTCGACGTTGCGATTCAGATAGTTCTCCAGCTCCTCGCCCGTGAGGTCCAGGAACGTCTTGACCCGCCATCCGGGGTAGTCGTCGTAGACGTAGACTGGCAGCAGGCCGCCCACGCGCGGGTTGTACACCACGCACCGCCCGGGATACGGCGTCTCCTGCCCGCCCAGCTTCTCGATGATCGTGCCGTCCACCGAGGCATGCTCGTCCACGAACTCGTACCCGAGGGGGTGTTCCTCCTGGCAGAGGAGGTGTACCTCGTGCCCCCCGCGCACCAGGGCGCGGCAGAGGTTCTGGACGTAGACGTTGCTCCCCGTCCCGGAGAGCATGTACCCGTGCGTCATGAGGAGCCTCACGCCCGCCAGAATACCAGAGGCCCGCCAGGGGTCCAGGGACCGCGCGGAGATCGCGCCCGCCGGGCTATGCCTGAAAATGCTCCGCATAGATATTGCCCTATACAATGAAGGCCGGGCCCGAAGGGCGCACCCACGTGGAAGGACGATCGCCGTGGACGCATCGGAGAAGTTCGTCGCGGAAGGCAGCGTGGAGCTCGGGCCGAAGGAGGACTTCTTCGTCTTCCTCGACGGGGAACACCTGGGTTCTCTGCTGAGGAGGCACTTCGGCGTCGGAGCCGAAGTCGGCTACACCCCTCTCGGGCAGCTGCGCGTGACGGTGGAGCGCGCCGACGGACCCGCCGACGGACCCGCCGCGCCCGGAGGGTCGTCGGCTTCCGAGGCCTGAACCGATGCCACGGATGGTGCCTCGCGGCCCTTCTCCGGCCCTCCGAGAACCCCGGCACGTGCCTCCACGCGAACGATGACCGGACCATGGACCGTCTCGTTCGCCGGCTACGGCATGCAGCTTCTGCCCTGCCCCGTTCCGCCCATGCGGGATGCCGGGTCTCAAACGGGTGCTTGGCTTGTAGGGTTCCGGGGAACGTTCCGCGCGTGTGAGGAGGGAGGGCCGGGACTGCCCGGAGGGTCCGGGCGCCACTAATCCACCGTGCGAGCCTGCGAGAACTCGGAGGTGTTGCCGCCGGCGTTGGTCGCCGTGGCGGTTACGAACTGCCCCGCGGAGAGGGCCGTTGTGAAGGTGAAAGAAGCCTTGCCTTTGCGGTTGGTCGTGACCCGCTTCGCGCCGAGGAAGGTCTCGCCCTCGCCGAAGCCCGTGGGGACATTCGGCGCGGGGTTGGAGAAGAACTGGACGGTAAAGGCCTTCCTGGGACGGCTGTTGAGGGTGCCCTGGATCCTGGTGGTACTTGCGGAAGCGATGACGGGGAAGTTCTGCAGGAGGTTGGGACCGGCGTCGGGGTCTTTCCTGTCGTTGAGGGTCACGCCGTCGTTGTTTAGTTCGATGCCCAGCCCGCCCGGGCTGCCGTTTCCGAAGATGGAGTTTCGAAGGATGCTGTTGCCCGTCGCGGTATCGCCAACGACGATGACCCCGTGGTTGGCGTTGCCCGAGATGGTGTTGGCGGCGTCGGGGAGTGCACCCCCGACCATGGTGCCCGACGCGTCGGAGATGAACACGCCGTGGAAGTTTCCCAGGTTGTTCG
>JALZNL010000487.1 GCA_030857715.1 Actinomycetota bacterium
GGCCAGCACCAGGCCAAGGACGCCGGTCGGCAGGACTTCAGCCGCGACGCGGGCAAACGCGTTGTCCGAATTGGGGAGGTCCGGGATCAGGACGCGGGCCGCCGTCCCGATCAGGGCGCCCGCGAGACCGTACAGCAGGCAATAGAAACCCGCCACGACGCCGCCCCACCGGGCGACCGCGGGGCTCCTGGCCGTAAAGACCCGCTGCCAGATGTCCTGCCCGATCATGAGCCCGAAAAAGAACAGCAGGAAGTACGTGAAGATCGTCTGCCCGCCGATGGAGAACGGGTCGAAGTACGAGCCAGGCAACTCCCCGGCCATCCCGGAGAAGCCGCCAACCCTCGCGATGCTCAGGGGCAGCAGGATCAGGAAGATGCCAACGGTCATCACGCAGAACTGCAGAAAGTCCGTCAGCGTGATCGACCACATGCCGCCCAAAGTCGAGTAGGCGACGACCACGCCGCCCGCTATGAGGATCGCCACCGTCGGCGGCAGGCCGAGGACGACGTCGAAGACCGAGCCGACGGCGATGGTGGACGTAACCGCGATCATGAGCGCGTAGGTCGCCACGATGATCGCGGAGATAAGCCGCGAAGAGGCCCCGTACCTGATGCCGAGCATCTCCGAAACGGTGTACACGCCGAGCCGGCTGAGGCGCGTAGAGAGCAGGATGCCGAGCGCGATGATCCCGAGCCCGATCATGAATACGAGCCACATCCCCGAAACCCCGAACTCGTACCCCAAGGAGACGCTCCCGATGGTGGACGCCCCCCCGAGCACCACCGCGCTCAGGGTCCCGACGTACAACGCCGGCCCGAGCCGCCTCCCGGCGACGAGGTAATCTTCCGTGCTGCCGGCCCGCTTCAGCCCCCAGTACCCCGCCCCGAGCATAACCACGAAGTAGAGCCCCAGGATCAGGTAATCTAGTGCGTTACCCATCCCGGTTCTTCTTCTGGAGGGCGATGAGCCCCAGAAAGTCGTGGGCCACGTTGGCCGCGACGAGCGCCGTGACCTGCCCGGGGCCGTCGTAGGCCGGGCAGACCTCGACCACGTCGCAGCCGACGATGTCGATGCCGGCGAGCCCCCGCACGAACTCCTGCGCCTCGCGACTGGTGTAGCCCCCGATCTCCGGCGTGCCGGTGCCCGGAGCATAGGCGGGGTCAACGAAGTCTATGTCGAACGAGACGTAGGCCTTCGCGTCCCCCACCCGCTCCTTGACCCTCTCGATGACGGCCGATATTCCCAACTCTCGCACCTCGTCCGTAGATACCAGATCGAAGCCCATGTCTTTCGCGTCGTCCCAGTCGCGCTCGTCGTAGATGGAGCCGCGCATCCCGACCTGGATGGAGCGCGAAGGGTCGAGTATTCCTTCTTCTACCGCCCGACGGAAGGGCGTTCCGTGGGTGTACTTCTGGCCGAAGTAGGCGTCCCAGGTGTCAGGGTGGGAGTCGAACTGGACGAGGGCGAGCGGTCCGTGGACGGCCGCGGCGGCGCGAAGTTCCGGCAGGGCTATGGAGTGGTCGCCGCCGAGGACTATCGGGACGACGCCGGCGCGGTGGATCGGTTCGAGCCCCTCGGAGATCTTCTCGTAGCTCTCCCGGATAAAGCCCGGCACGACCGGCACGTCGCCGTAGTCGATCACGGAGAGGTGATCGAAGATGGTGATACCGAGGCCGGAGTTGTGGCGCCGGAGCAGGTGGGAGACGCTCCTTATAGCCTCAGGCCCGAAGCGGGCGCCGACGCGGAAGGTCGCCCCGGTGTCGAAGGGGGCGCCGACGATGGCGGCGTCGGCATTCGGCAGGTCGCGCACGTTCGGGAGGCGCATGAAGGTCCGCACGTCCGAGAAGCGTGGGGTCTCGAACGAGTCGGCGGGTTCGTACCGGGTCAAGGGTCTCTCACCTCCCTGCGAGTATCACGATCCGGCCTCCGACTCCCTCCTGGTCTCGGACTCCCTGATCACCTCTGAAGGGTCCCTCTGCGGGGGTCCGAACGCCTTGCGCAGCGCGTAGGCAATCAACATCACGCCGAGGCTTATGAGGCTCGCTATCAGGAGGGGGCGCAAGTCGGAAATGACGGCCATGCCGATAAGCACCGCCACGATGCAGACTATCGACAGGTAGGTCAGCCACGGATAGAACCACATCTTCAGCTGCAGCCTCTCGGGCGCCTCGCGCTCCAGGCGCCGACGCATCACGAGTTGCGAAACGGCGATCAAGAGGTAGACGAAGAGCGCAATTGCCCCAGACGCATTGATCAGCCACGTGAATATCTCTTCTGGGAAGAAGTAGAAGATCGCGACGGAGACGTAAGCGAAGATGGTCCCCGTGAGGATCGCCCAAATCGGCACGCCGCGCCTCGTCGTATGGGTCATGAACCGGGGCGCGTCGTTGTGGCGGGTAAGCGCGAAGAGCATGCGCGAGGTCGTGTAGAGGCTGGAGTTGAGGACGGAGAGGACGGCGGTCAGGACCACGAAGTTCATCAGCAAAGGCGCGAAGGGTATCCCCATCTTCTCGAACGCCAGGGTGAACGGGCTCTTGATGATGTCCTCGGTGAACCCGGTGTTCCACGGCACGATCGCCGCGACGAAAAAGACAGAGACCACGTAGAACAGCAGGACCCTGTAGATGACCGCGTTGGTTGCCCTGGCGACGTTCCTGCCAGGCTCGTTGGATTCGGCGGCGGCGATGGTGACGATCTCCGCCCCGACGAAGGCGAAGATCACGGTCGCCACGCCGGAGAACATCGCCAGAGGACCGTTGGGGAAGAAGCCGCCGTCGGCGTAGAGGTTGGAGAGACCGGGCGAATTCCCGGGCTACAGCCCGATCACGAACAACAGCGCGAGGAGAATAAAGATGACGATAGCGACGACCTTTATGCCGGCGAACCAGAACTCGAACTCGCCGTAGGAGCCGACCGAGTAGAGGTTTGTCGCCGTGAGGA
>JALZNL010000488.1 GCA_030857715.1 Actinomycetota bacterium
GGCCTGGGCGACGCGCTCCGGGTCGATCTCCAGGCTCCCCTCGCCTTCCAGGTGGGTCTCCAGCTCCGCGTCGCGTTCGCGGACCAGGATCTCCGCCCGCCCCGCGAGTTCCGCCAGGAAGGGTGCTGCGGCCACGGTCTCGCGGTTCAGCGGGAGCGAGGCCGAGTCTGACCGGGCGAGGAGCAGCAGATCCTCCACCATCCGCGACATGAACCGCGACTCCCTGACTATGTCTTCCAGGATCTCCCTGTGGGCCGGGACGTCGTCACCGAGCGCGAGACCGACCTGGGCGTTGCCCCGCAGCACGGTAAGGGGCGTCCTCAGCTCGTGGGAGACGTCCGCGATAAAGTCCGTCTTCGCCCTGGAGGCTGCGGCCAGCTTCTCGGCCGTCTCCTGCTGTTCGGCGTAGAGTCGCCTCAGCTCGCTCATGACCCTCACCGCCACGTAGGCCAGCACCGCCCCTGACAGGACGAGGCCGACGATCACCGCGAGCAGCACCAGCGTGCCGTTGGCGTTGGCCCGCTCGACCTTCTGCAGCGCGTCCGCCGAGAGCTCCTCGCCGAGCGCGTCGATTTGGGCGGCGGCGTTCTCCATCAGCTCTATCTCCCGCAACCCCTCGTCGCTGGCCCGATCGAACGCCTCCTGATCGGTCCCGGCGAGCCCTATCGCCGGCCGGAAACCGGCGTAGTAATCGTCGGCCATCCGCCGGAATTCCTCCGGCTGGGGAGCGCTCCGGTCCCTGACGCCGAGGTCTTCGAGTTCGTCGATCTCCGTCTGGACGTCCTCGTAGGCGCCCTCGAAGGCCGCGACGCCGCCGCGCGAGACGCCCCCGAAGGCGATGTTGCGGTGGAAGTGGCGCAGGTCGAGAACAGCGACCCTGAGATCGTCCCCCTTGTCTTCGAGCTCGACGTCGTACCGGAGCGCCTCTTCCGTGACCTCCTTGACCCGCTGGTTGAGCAGGAGGCCCACCACCCCGACCACTATGATCGCCCCGAGCAAACCGCCGACCGCGGCGGCCGTGACCCACCAGGGTTGCTCCCGGACGCCTTTGGACCGGTTCATCACCGAACCCCTCCCGACCGGCTCTCCCGGCGCGCTATCCGAGTCTGGCCCTTTTCCGCCAACGGCTAGTCGTCCTCCCCGGCCCCGTCGTCGTCATCGAAATCCTCGAAACCGTCATCATCGTCGTCGTCGTCGTAGGCCGGCGCCGACGAGGGCGCGGGGGGCGGCGCCGGAGATGCGGCCTCCGGGGCCGGTGACGCGGAGCCACGGGCCGGTGACGCCGGCGCGGGTGAGGCGGGTGATGAGGCCGGTGGGGGAGACCAGGCCGGGGCCGGGGGCTCCGGTCCGGGCTCCCGGGAAGGCTCGGGCGCCCGCTGCTCTTCGGCCGGCGGTTCCTCCCGCGGCGGTTCTTCTTGCGGTTCCTTTTTCTCCGGCTCCTTCGGGAGATCTTCCCTGGGCTTCGGCTCGGTCAGCTCGAAGTCCACCTCGGTTAGCCCGCCGTACGGTTTGATCTCCACGAACACCTCGCGCCCGTCCTGGGTGACGAAGAAGGTCCAGGCCCCCTCGGAGAAACTCACGTCCGCCACGTTCCAGTCCTCCGTCCTGAAGACGTCGCGGTAGAACTCGCGGACGGTGTCGAGCCCGGTGGGCGTGAGGTACTCCACCTCGGTCGCCACGAGGCCGCCGAGGTCCTCGCGCGTGTGCTCGATCCTCACCGACCCGGGATAGCGGGGCAGCCCGGAGACGTCGTCGCCTGATACGTCCTCTGAGGGCATGGTGGGCTCCGCGGTCGTGGACGCCCTCCTGTTCACGTCCCTCGCGATTTCCTGCTCAGGAGAGACCGGCGGCTGCTGGTAGCCAAGCGTCCAGCCCGCCACGAAGCCGGCCAGGATCAACATGAGGGCGAACGCCGATACGGCGAACGAGGAGACTTTCAACAGTCACGACCGGACACCAGGGACCGACACGGACACTTCTCGCCGACGCCCACCACTCTATATTGAACCGATCACGTTAAGGACGGATTAAGCACAGATTAGAATGCGCGTTCCCGGCGGACGTATGAGAGCTTTCTAATCCGCGATGCACCACCGTTTGACGCCCTTGTAACACGGCGGGTACGTCTCGACCATTGCCCGGGAGGCGCGGCAAGGTGTTCGTGTTTTCCGGCCAGCGGGCCCGCGCGGCGTCGTCAACGACCCCGAAGCCGCCGCGCTCAGCCGGGAGATAGACGCAGCCCTCGTACACATCCGGGCTGCCCTGGTCCTGCGGCACTTGGAGGAGTCCTGGGAGCCCGTCCGCGCTCTTGGCTTTCAGCGGTCGGACTCTCCGGGGTGCGTCAGGCTGACCAGCGTGTTTCCGGAACGTCTAGCCGGCTACGCGCTTCTGGGCGCGGAACCGGCGGACGCGTCCACCCCTGAGAGAACGAGCCTCTGGCCGTTCCGAGGAGGACTTCGAAGGCCGGGCTTACGCCTCCGCGGTCGTCGGGTCTATCGTCGAGCGGACCATGGAGACGCGGTTGGCCGGAAAGCCGCCCTGCTCGGCGTGGTCGCGGATCGCCTGCTCGTCCGGGGCGATGTAGGTGCAGTAGATCTTGTCGTCCGTCACCTGGCTCTCGACCCACTGGATCTGCGGCCCCATGTCGTTGAGCACGTTGCAGGAGGTCTGCGAGAGTTCCCGCAAATCTTCCTGGGACATGCTTCCGGCTCCGGGAACTTCGCGTTAGATCACGTACCTGGGCGTTGGGTCCTCCCCTTTCTGAATCTCACGCTCCTGTTGTTGCCATCTCTGCCTTCCGGGTAAAGAAGCCGACAGCGGATGGCTGAAAGCTGCCAGCTAGAACGGATACACGACCATCCCTAGAGCGCCGAGCGCGTACCACGCCCCGAACGCCACGCCGAGCACGCCGAGCACC
>JALZNL010000489.1 GCA_030857715.1 Actinomycetota bacterium
CTTTTCGGGATCACGCAGTATGCAGAAGAGCTCCTCGACTTCTCGAAGATAGATTGGCCCGAGCGGGTCGAGACGCTGCAGCGGAACTGGATCGGCCGCTCCGAGGGCGCCGAGATAAGGTTCGAGATAGAAGGCTACGGTCCCATAGAAGTCTTCACGACCAGGCCCGACACGCTCTTCGGGGCGACGTTCTTCGTGGTGAGCCCCGAGCATCCGGCGGTCGAGAAGATCACGACACCGGAGAGGACCGACGAGGTGCGCGCCTATGTCGAGAAGGCCTCCCGTATGAGCGAGATAGACCGAACCGACGTCACCCGCGAGAAGTCGGGCGTCTTTACCGGGGCGCACGCCGTCAACCCGGCCAACGGGGAGGAGATCCCCGTCTATGCCGCCGACTACGTGCTCATGGGCTACGGCACGGGCGCCATCATGGCGGTCCCCGGCCAGGACGAACGCGACTGGGAGTTCGCCGAGAAGTACGACCTCCCGATAGTCCGCACCGTCCAGCCGCCGGTAGACTTCGACGGCAAGGCCTATACCGGCGAGGGTCCGGCCGTCAACAGCGGCTTTCTCGACGGCCTCGGCGTGGACGAGGCGAAGGAGCGCATGGTCGAGCGCCTGGAGGGGGAAGGGACCGGAAGTTCCACCGTGATTTACCGTCTGCGGGACTGGTTGATCTCGCGCCAGCGCTACTGGGGAACCCCGATCCCGATAATCTACTGCGACGACTGCGGCACGGTCCCCGTCCCGGAGCAGGACCTTCCGGTGAGGCTCCCCGAGGACGCCGAGTTCATGCCTACGGGCGAGTCCCCCCTCAAGCGCGACCCGAACTTCTACAACACGGAGTGCCCGACGTGCGGCGGACCGGCAACTCGGGAGACGGACACGATGGACACTTTCGTTGATTCCTCGTGGTACCAGTACCGTTACCTCTCGCCCCATTACGAGGAGGGGCCGTTCGACCCGGAGCGCGGGGCGAGGTGGCTGCCGGTGGATCAGTACACCGGCGGGATCGAGCACGCCACGATGCACCTGCTCTACACCAGATTCTGGACGAAGGTGATGCGCGACCTCGGCCTCGTGGACTTCGACGAGCCGATGCTCAGGCTCCACAACCAGGGCCACATCCTCGGCGAGGACGGGGAGAAGATGAGCAAGAGCCGGGGGAACGTCATAAACCCGCAGGACTTCGTGGACCGCTACGGCTCCGACGCCCTCCGGTGCTTCCTCATGTTCATAGGCCCGTGGAACCAGGGCGGCCCGTGGGACGGACGCGGCATCGAGGGCGTCTCCCGGTTCCTCCGGCGTGCGGTCTCACTCGTGGCGGGCGGCGAGGCGTCGGGGGCCGAGTCCGATCCTGCGGAGCTTCCGCGGAGGACGAACCGGTTGGTCAAGAAGATAACGGGCGACCTGGAGACTTTCCGCTTCAACACCGCCATCGCCGCGCTCATGGAGCACACCAACTACCTGCTCGGCGTTAGAGGGATGGTCGATGAGGAGGAGTGGCGGGAGGCTTTGCGGACGTTCGTGCAGGTACTCGCGCCGTTCGCGCCGCACCACGCCGAGGAGATGTGGTCGGCGATGGGGGAAGGGTACTCCGTCCACGAGCAGGCGTGGCCCGGCTACGACGAGGATCTCATCGCCGAGGAGGAGATCACGCTCGTCGTCCAGGTCAACGGCAAGCTGCGCGACCGCGTTACCGTCCCGGCGGACATCTCCGAGGAGGCCGCCAGGGAGCAGGCGCTCGCGAGCGAGAGGGTCCGTCCGCACGTCGAGGGCAAGGATCTGCGCAAGGCCGTCTACGTGCCGGGCCGGCTGGTCAACCTGGTGGTGGACTAGAAGCCCGGCCCACGGCAAAATCCCGCAAAAGGATGATGCGCCCCGATCTCCGCGCCGCCAGACTGCCTCCCGATAGGGTGTGCCGCCCTGTATAAGACCGACCGGCGGCTTTGACGAACAGAAGGGGGCGCGGATGGTTGCGGCGATGATCTTCTTGTTGGTGGGCGTGGTCCTCTGGGTGGCCGCGGGCGTGGTGCTCTTTTTTCGGGGGAAGGCGAAAGGCAAGGCGGCCGTAATGGCGGCGGTGGAGACTTCGGATGCCAAGGAAGTTGCGTCGCTCCCGCCGGGGAGCCTCGTCGAGGTGAAGGGCACGCTGCGCTGCGAGGCGCC
The DNA here is from genome assembly GCA_030857715.1 of Actinomycetota bacterium. Next base: position 2,170 of record JALZNL010000489.1, read on the forward strand.
GCTGGAGAGCGAGATGGCGGGGGAGAGGTGCGCCTACTACTCGTCGCGCGTGATCCGGGAGTACATGGACGACGACCACGATGACGACGTGGGATCGGACCGGCGTTCGGAGACGATCTCCCACAGCGAACGGTTCGCGCCCTTCTCCGTCGAGGACGCCACGGGCAGCGTCGCCGTGGACGCCGAAGGGGCCGAGGTGGACGCGAAGGAGGTTTTGGACCGCTTCGAGCGCCACACCGGCGGGCCCTCTATCTCCCTCGGGGGCGCCTCGATACGCCTGGGCGGCGGAGAGCGCACGATAGGCTTCCGCCACGTCGAGAGCGTCCTTCCCGTGGACGCCCCCGTCTACGTCCTGGGCGTGGTCCGGGAGGACGGCGCCATCGGCGCCCCCGCCGCCGGCGACGGGGAGAAGCGCTTCGTCGTCAGCCACCGCTCGGAAGAGGCGCTGGGCAAGCAGGTCGGTAAGGACGTCCGCGTCCTCGGCCTCGTGGCCGCCGGGCTGGCCCTCCTTGGCGTCGTCTTCGCCGCGGTCGGCGTCGCCGGGATGGCCGGCCTCATACAGTTCACGTAGCCGACGCCCCTGCCGACCTCGGGCTGCCTCCCGGAAGACCGCTTGACCGGCACCATCGGGAGGCGGGTCAATCGCCCTTCTGCCGACGGGCGGGCCGGGACGGAGAGGAGTCTCTGGAGCTGGCGTAGGCCGTAAGCTTCCTGTCCGAGGCACCCGGCTCGAACCGGAG
>JALZNL010000064.1 GCA_030857715.1 Actinomycetota bacterium
CATCATCACCGGGCTCGTGCTGCTCGGGATACTGATCTTCCTGACCTACTTCTTCGGCGGGTACGTGGCCGGAAGGCTGGCCCGCTTCGACGGCGGGCGCAACGGGGCGATGCTGCTCGTCTGGACCTTCCTGACGGTCATCCTGCTCGCGCTGGCGGCCGGGGTCTTCAGTGGATTTCTGCCCGGCGGCGCGGCGGACGCCATAGGCGGCTTCGTGGACAGCGCCTTGTCCGCGATAGGAGGCGTCTCGCAGGCCGGAATCGTCGGTATCGTGGTCGCCGTGGCCGCCCTCTTGCTCGCCCTGCTCGGCGGCGTTCTCGGCGGACGCCTCGGCAGCCGCTACCACGCGGAGATAGATCGGACGACTTAGGAGAGGTTTCAGGTTACGGGTATCAGGCTTCAGGGGGCGTCCGGCGGCTCTTGGTGAATGCTATCGCTTTGTGGGTGGTCTCTTCTTCGGATAATTGCCGGCATGGGTAAGCACGCACTGTTTGGCACGGGCATCCGGCGGCTGGGGGACAAGGAGAACGGGTTCTTCTATCGTTATCCGGGGACGGACGAGACGGTGCGCGAGGAACGGGTACTGGCGAGGGTAGTGGACCTGAAGGTGCCGCCGGCCTGGGAGGACGCCAGGATAGCCAGGAGCCCTTCCGCCAAAGTGCAGGCTGTAGGTTACGACTCGGCCGGCAGGCTGCAGTACCGTTACCACGAGAAGTATCGCGAACGCAAGGAGCGTGAGAAGTTCGAACGCATTTTGGACTTCGCGGACAGGCTCCCGGAGATGCGGCGTATCACCAGCAACCACCTGCGGCACGAGAACCTGGACCGGAAGAAGGTCCTGGCGTGCATGACGCGCATGATGAACGCGGCGTACTTCCGGGTAGGTGAGGAGCGGTATGCCAAGAAGAACAGGACCTACGGCATCGCCACGCTCAGGCGCAGGCACCTCAAGATAGAGGGCGACACCGTCGTCTTCGAGTACACCGGCAAGTGGGGCCAGGAGCAGCGCAAGGCCGTCACGGACGCCAGGCTGCGGCGGGTGGTCGAGGAATGCCGGGACCTGCCCGGCTACGAGGTCTTCAAGTACCTGGACGATTCGGGCGAGGTCCGCGACGTAAAGTCCCGCGACCTCAACGCCTACGTCAAGGAGGTCGTGGGCGAGGAGTTCACCGCCAAGGACTTCCGCACCTGGGCAGGTACGCTCATCGCGGCCAGCACGCTCGCCGATCTCGGGGCGGCGGAGGATGCCAAAGCGGTCCAGAAGAACGTCCTCGAGGCGGTGGACGAGGTGGCCCAGAGGCTCGGGAACACCAGGGATATCGCCAGGGCCTCGTACATAAGCCCGCGGGTCATAGACCACTACATGGAGGGCTCCGTGGTAGCCTATTACGGTGAGCGGCTGGAGGAGGTCATCGCCGCAGAGCAGGGCGGGCTCACCGAAGACGAAAAAGCCCTTATGGAACTGCTAAACAGCAAGCTCCGCCGCGAGCTCGAGAAGGCCGCGTAGAGGAGACCCGAGAGGGAGGCAGAGACCGTGAAAAAAGCGATAGCCCTAAAGCTCGTCAAGAGCCCGGCCGTCCGCAAGGCGGCCGTAAAGGCGCTCAAGAACCCGAAGGTGCGCAGCATAGTCGCCAAGCAGCTCAAGCGGCGGGTGTTCGGGAAGTAGGTTTCAGGCATCAGGGGTGCGGTACGCAGCCTGGAGCCCGACATCGCCACCATGATTAGCCCCAAAGAGCGGCATGTCTGAGGCATCCTCGCTCTAGAAACCCTCAAAACCTGAAGCCCGAAACCTGATGCCTACGAGCGCCGTGCCGATCCGGTGGCCCAAGAGGTGTGAAAGTCGCTGTAGGTTTCAGGCATCAGGTTTGGCTGTCGTGGCTTGAGGTGCGACGACGGCAGCGGGTCTGGTCGCCGATGCGTCTTCGTCCGGTTCGGGCGATGTTTCGTTTGTTAATTGGCGGTGGACCGGGTTCTTTCGGCGACGTCGCGGGCGACTTCCAGTACTGAGTTTGTCTCGTGCCAGACTTCCAGTTGGCGCTCGGACTCCGTTGGTTCGTCCAGGAGGAGCGCGAGCGGGGTGAGATCCCTCTCCGGATCTTTGTGCAGGCTTTCGAGGAGGTCGTGGACCGCACGGCGGGTTTCGATGGTTTCGTGGGTCTGGTGGTCGGTGAGGGAGCCGTTCATGCCGTAGCGCTGGGCGCTCCACTTGTTCTCCTCGATCTCGCGGCTCGGGCGGATCGGGCGCAGGTCGTTCGTATCGTATTCGCGGCAGAGCTTGTCGCAGAGGGCGGCGGCGAGGGTTGTCAGGGCCTCGTTGCGACGCGGGTCCGTCTGGGAGTCGAAGGCGCGGACCTCGATCGTGCCGAGGCCAGGATGGGGGCGGACGTCCCACCAGATCTCCGACAGCGAGTCTATGGCGCCCGAACGGTGGGCAAAATCGACGTACTTGGCGTAGTTCTCCCACGTGCCGAGCGGTTCCGGAAGGCCCGCGCGGTGGATGGAGCGGGCGAAGATGAGGGTTCGGCTGGAGTGCATGTCCGTGTTCTCGCCCTGCCAGAACGGCGAGTTGACGGAGACCGCCAGAAGGTGGGGGACGTACTCGCGCAGCCGGTCGAAGAGGTAGACCGCCTTCTCGCGGCCATCGACGGCGTAGTGGACGTGCAGGGAGAAGGTGTTGTTGCGCCGGATCAACCACCCCAGCTTCGCCTTCAGACGCTGGTAGTGGGGCTTCTGGATGATCTCCTGCTCCCGCCAGTCCCCGACCGGGTGCGTCCCGCTCGCCCCGAGGAGCCGCCCGAGCGCGTCGGCGTGGCCCAGCAACGACCGCCTGCGGTCCATGAGGTCCCTGGCGACGCCCCCCGGTTGCGGGTGGACGCCCGTGTTGGCCTCGATCTCGCAGTCTATGAGCTCCCCGGAGAAGCGGTCCTCGGGCTCGGCGGCCAGGATCTTCTGCGCGCCCCCGGCGAGCTTGAGGGTGCCCGGGTCCGCGAGCCAGAGCTCCTCCTCGGCGCCCAGGGTTCCCGCCGGGGCGCCCGTCCGGAAGGCGTTGGATGGGATCAGGGCCGGCTTCTCGGCGGTCGTCATCTCTCTTCCGGGTCCTCTCTGCGCAATGGCCTGTCTCCTCTCGAACGTCGCCGCGTATATTACCGCGTCGGATCGGCCCCTCACTCCGTCCCCGGATCGGTAGAATGTGCCGATGGAGCAGCCGGGCAGCACACCAGTTCCAGATGACCTCGTCTCCCGTTCGGCCGTCACCGCGGCGACCCTCGTCTACAGCGCCCCGACGCCGGGCTCCGGCTCCCGCTATCTGGACGGGCGCGTCGCCCACGAGGCGAGGGTCCTCTCGGGGTTCGCGGCCGGGGAGGCGTTCGCGCGCGCCGCGGAGAGGGGCGTGGGCGAGACTGTCTTCGACGCAAGCCGCGCCGCGATGGATCTTGCGGGCTTCGCCGACACCCGCGCCTCTGCCTACCTGGCCCCGCTGGCCCGCGCCGCCCTCCTCGGGGAACCCGTCGGCCTCGTGCTCGGCCACCTCGGCCACCACGACATAGCACCCTTCGTCCGCGCGCTCGAGCTGGCCGGGCAGGACGCCCCCCTTGCGGGCGCCCTGGGCTACGCCCTCGGGGCGGGACCGGACGCCACCCTGCGCGACGCGATGCGTTTCGCCGCGGGGCGGGACGCCCTGGCCCGGGAGTACGCCCGCGGTTTCGAGGTCACGCGCGAGTTGGCGCGGCCGGCCCTGCTCTCGGCCCTCTCCCGGGCTGACTCCGTTCGCGGGGTTCTCGTTCAGGCCTACCTCGAGGTCCTCTCCGAGATCCCCGACCTCGACGTCGCCGCCCGCGCCGGGCGGGGGGAGGCCGAGGACGTGGCCCGGATGGCGACTGGCGTCCTCAAAGCCGGCGGCGTCCACTCGCGGCGGGGCCTCGAAGGCATCGCCAACCTCGACGGCCTCCTGCGCACCGACGGGCGGCTGTCGCCCACCGCCACCGAGCCGCCCATCATCGCCGCCGCCTTTCTCGTCGCCCTGGAGTACGGCCCCGACGCCCTCAGCCACCGGCTACGGCCCGCGACCGGTACGGACCGGAGCCGTTAGCCGACAACCAGAAGCCCGCGGCTGGTAGCCTCCCACCGTGCGGCAGCTTCCACACCAGAACCGGTACCGTGGGGTTAGAATCCCCGCAAGCTGTCTACGAAGAGGAGGCCTCCGGCCTTGAGAGCGCTCATCATAGTCGGGCACGGCTCGCACCTGAACGAGGATTCCAGCCTGCCGGTCTACGAGCACGCGGCCCGCATCCGGGAGACTGGCGAGTTCGACGAGGTCGTGGAGTGTTTCTGGAAGGAGGAGCCTTCCATGAGACACGTCCTCGACACCGTGGAGTCCGAAGAGGTCTTCGTGGTGCCGGCCTTCATCTCCGAGGGGTACTTCACCCAGCAGGTCATCCCGCGGGAGCTCGGCCTAGAGGGTGACGTGACCACAATAGGGGACAAGATAGTGCGCTACGCCGGGCCTCTCGGGACCTTCGAGGGGATGCCGGACGTCATCCTGGAGCGGGTCGAGGACCTGATGCGGGGCAGGGAGACGAGGGGGAGGACCGCGCTCGTGCTGCTCGGGCACGGGACCGACCTCAACAAGAACTCTGGCGGTGTGATCTACCTGAACGCGCAGCGCATCAGGGAGCGGGACCTCTACGACGAGGTCGGCGTCGGATTCCTGGACCAGGAGCCGGAGATCGGCTCCGTGGTGGAGAACGCGGACGCGGACGACGTGATCCTCATCCCCGTCTTTATCGCGGAGGGCTGGCACACCCGCGAGACGATCCCCGAAGACCTGGGCCTGACGGGAGAGGTCACGCGCCTGGACGACAAGCGCGTCTTCTACGGCGCCCCCGTAGGCACCCACCCCTCGATGGCGAACCTCATCGTCGCCCGCGCCCGCGAGACCGAACAACAGTGGACGAACCAGGTTGTCTGAGGCTGCCCACGACCTGTCCGGCGTGACCGAAGCGTCCGCGGCCCGCGAAGCGTTCGCCGCGTGGGTGGATGAAGCGGGCGGCGAAGGACGCGTCTTCGGTCAGGTACGAGCAACGGGCACGGGGGACGGGCTCTATGTCCTCCGCCACGTCGAAGACACTCGGGCCGCGGGCTTGGACGTCCACGAAGACCCGCGTTCCGCGCGCGAGATCTCCAAGATGACCGGGGCCGGCGAGTACCGCCCGCTCAAGAGCTCCCCGAACCTGAGGCGCGGGTGGGAGTTGCGCGTCTCCGGCGCGCGCGACCTCGCCGTCGCGATGAACTACCTCTACCCGGCGGGGATCGTCCACTGGCATCTGCACCGGGAGGGCCGGCTTCAGACGACGAGCTACCGGGAGAACGCCGCGCGTCAGAGCGGCATCTACAAGAGGGTCCAGCGCCTCTCCGACGAGGGCGTCCAGGACGCCGCCCGCGCCTGCTGCGAGGACGCTGTCTGCCTGAAGAAGACGCTCTGGGACGTCGACGGGGAGACGCCGCTCGTCATGGACCGGGGGGAGGGCGAAATCCCCTGCCCCGAGCCCTGCAGCGTGTTCGTCTCCTTTGCCCGCCGCGTCCGGCTCTTCGAGCGCGAGAAGAAGCGCGACCTCGACGCCATCGGCCTCTCCCCATCGGAGAAGGAGGACCTCGCGGCCCTCGTCGACGCCGCCGCCACCGGCAACGTGGGCTTTGCCCGCGAGGCGGAGTTCGAGAAGCCCCTAAACGAGCGCCGGATGCGCTACCGCAGGCTCACCCTTGCCCCGAAACTGCGCCCCGAGGCGTAGGCCGTTCCGGCCGCGGGGTTGTTTTCCTGCCGGGGTGATCGGGTACCATCCAGAGAACCAAATCGGACCAACACGGAGGTCGACGTATGCCGAAGAAAAGAATGGGCGCCAAGTTGGGCGCGAAAGCTGGCGCCAGAGTAGCCCCCGGCGCCGGCAAGCTGGCCGGCAAGGCCGCGATGAGAGCGGGTAGGAGCCAGGCAAAGCTCGCCCGGGCGGCCATGAGCTCGAAGGAGCCCGCTGCGTCCCGCTACTTCAAGTACGGGCTCTTTGCGCTGGCAGGCCTCGCGATAGGCGCGCTCCTGTCCCGCTCCAAATCCGACGGCGGCTCCTCGTCGTCCTACACCGGCACGACCGGGCAACACACGCCGGACCCCGCTAGCCCCGCTGGGCAGCGCGGCGAGACCTGGGGCAGCGGCACGCCCACGGGTACGGCCGGTGGCGGCGGCAGCGCAGCCCACCAGAGTCCCGGCGACCCCAACCGGACCGGGTCCGAGCGCGATTACTCCGACCCCGCCTCTGGTCCCCTGATCGGTGAGCACCACCGCGGCAGCGTCGCGGGCGTGGGCGAGGCCCAGGAAGAGGTCGAACAGCGCATCCGCACCCGCATAGGCGAAGACCCGCGGACCGCGAGCATGCCGAGGGTCAACGTCGAAGTAACCGATGGGGTCGCCGAGCTACGCGGCCCCGCCCCTTCCCAGGAGGCGCGCGAAGCCGCCGGCGAGATCGCCGCGGGCGTCGAAGGCGTCACCGAGGTGCGTAACCTGATCGTCGTTAGCTGAATAGAGGTATAAGGTTTTAAGGCTTTAGGCTCTAGGTTTTTGGGCCGGTCGGAGTTCCCGACCGGCCTTTTATTGCCCCTGTCCAAGGATTGAGGGCGTGTGGGTAGGACAGACGCCTCTCCTTGAACCTCTAAAACCTCGAACCTTATGCCTACTCTTCTATTAACCCCATAACCTCGTCGCGTCTGCGTTCGAGCGTCTCCTGGTCGCTGGCCTCCATGTTCAGGCGGAGGAGGGGTTCTGTGTTGGAGGCGCGGAGGTTGAGCCACCAGTCGCCGAAGTCCACGGTGAGGCCGTCGAGGTGGTCTATTTTGGCGCCCTCGTTCTCCGAGAAGTGGCCTTCGATCTTCTTCAGGACGGCCTCCTGGTCTTCGACTTCGGAGTTGATCTCGCCGGAGCGGACGTAGGGGTCTATGGGGGAGATGAGGGCTGAGATCGGGCCTTCCTGGCGGCTGACGAGCTCCGCGACGGTGAGCATCGCTATGATGCCGGAGTCGGCGAAAAAGTTGTCCCTGAAGTAGAAGTGGGCGGAGTGCTCTCCCCCGAAGGCTGCGTCCCGCTCGCGCATCTGGGGCTTGATGATGGAGTGCCCGGCCTTGGTGCGGACCGGCTTGCCGCCCTCGCGCCGGACGAGCTCGGGGAACGCCTTGGAGCAGACGGCGCTGTAGATGATGGTCGCCCCCGGCTCCTTCTCCAGCACGTTCTTGGCGATGAGGGCCGCCAGGATGTCGCCGTCGATGGTCTCGCCCTTCTCGTTCACGATAAAGCAGCGGTCGGCGTCCCCGTCGAAGGCCACGCCGAAGTCCGCGTTCTCCTGGCGCACGCGCTCCTGGAGATCCTTGACGTTCTCGGGCTCTATGGGGTTCGGGGGATGGTTCGGGAATGAGCCGTCCAACTCGAAGTACATCGGGACGTACTCGAAGGGGAGCTCCTCGAAGATGGGGGGGAGCATCTTGCCGGCCATGCCGTTGCCGGCGTCGACCACGATCTTGAGCGGCCTCAAACCCTCCGTCTCGATAAAGCCCAGGCAGTGCTCCGCGTAGTCCTCGGCGATGTCCGTCTGTTCGACCGAGCCAGGGTACTCGGCGGCTTTGGGAAGTTTGCCTGAGGTGATGAGGTCCCGGATCTGGCCGATGCCGGACTCCCCGGAGAGCGCGATGGCCTTCTCCCGGCACAGCTTGAAGCCGTTGTAGTTCTTCGGGTTGTGGGAGGCCGTGATCATGGCCCCACCCGGCTCCTCCAGATGCCCCACGGCGAAGTACAGCGCGTCGGTTGAGACCATCCCGAGGCTGAGCACGTCTGCCCCCGCCTCCGTGACGCCCTCTATAAACGCCGCCTGCAAGTCTTCCCCTGAAAGGCGCATGTCGCGGGCGACGACGACCCGGGAGCCCGAGAGGCCCAGGTGGTTGACGAACGCCCGCCCGATGTCCCTGGCGAGGTCCTCGTCGAGCTGGTCCGGGTAGGTCCCCCGGATGTCGTAGGCCTTGAATATCGACTCGTCGATCATCTCCTACCCCTGGGCTCCTCTTGTTCTCCGATGGCCGGCCGGATTTGGCTTCCGGTACAATACCGCCTTATGACCCCTCGTGCAGCGCCGCCCTCTCGGCCCCGCCGGTAGACGCGCCGTGGGTCCGCGTTTCGTCCGTTTCGCCGCCGTCTTCTATGGCCTCCTCGTCGTAGTGGCGGCCGTCTGGTGCGGCCTGCGGGGGATGGATCTGCCCGTCCTCGGCCCGCGTCCGGCGACGGGCCTGCTGCTGGGCCTGGCGACCGCCGCCGGGACCGTCCTCCTGTCGCTCCTGGCGTACCGCCTGATCCCGGTCTCGCGCAAGATCGCCGAAGAGCTTGCCCCAAGCCTCGTGGACCGGATGGACCGGTCCGGGCTGGTCCTCCTCGCCCTGTTCTCCGGTATCGGGGAGGAGGTCTTCTTTCGTGGGGCCATGCAACAAGAGTTCGGGATTTTGATCTCATCGGTTGCCTTCGGGCTGGCGCACGTTGGCCCGGACAGACGGTACCTGCTCTGGACCGCCTGGGCCGTCCTCGCGGGCGTGGTTTTCGGGGTCCTGTTCGAGGTCACCGGCGGCCTGCTCGCGCCTGTCATGGCGCACGCCGCCCACAACGCGGCCACGCTCTTGATCTGGAAACGCTCCAGGGCGGGTGGCCCGGGGGCCACATGAGCGGGCTCCCCGACACCACCCGCACAGAGCCGCGCCGCAGGGCAGCGGCGACCTGGTACGTCGCCCTGGCGGCCTCGCTGGTGCTGGGCGCCGTCGCGGTCTCCGTATTTTTTTGCGGGGGGAGAGATCCAACGCTGGGCGAGGAGGTGTACGCGGGCGTCGAGGATATTGCCGCCGGCACGGAAGACGTCCCGTTTCCCAGATCCGACGCCTCTAGGTTCGACGCGGGGACGCCCGCGGTTCGCGTATACCTGCGCGTGAAGGACGTGCCCGTGTCGGAGAGGAGGGTCGCCACGGTCGAGCGCTCCGGGAGGTCTTCCGCGTTCTCGGCCATCTTCGGGGGCTCCGGCGTTCGGGCGGACGACGGGGGGGAGGGGCGGCTCTCCGTCTCGGAGGAGGGGGCTTCGGGCGTGGTCTCGTTTGTCGCGCGGGCCGCGAACGGGAAGCAGTTGCCGGAAGGCGGGTAC
>JALZNL010000065.1:0-5406 GCA_030857715.1 Actinomycetota bacterium
CGAGCAGGCCCCCGCCTTCCGTCGCCTGGACCGGAAGCGGTCGGCCCGAGGCGTCCGTGACGCCTCGCGCGTCTTGGGCATCCCCTCCGTCCAGCAGGACGGTGAGCGGTCGCGGGTTCAGGGAGGCGTTGGCCACGAGTAGGGTCGGTTTCTCGTCGGGATCCTGCCCTACCGCGAGGGCGTCGTCTCGCAGCGTTTCGGCGGTCCGGACTACCTCTTCGAGCTCTCTGTGAGTCTCTTCGTAGACCTCGCGGATGGAGGTACCTGGCAGTATGTCGTGGAACTGGTTGAGGAGTAGCGTCTTCCAAGCACCCTCCAATTTTCCGGCGGGGTACTCGGCGCCGCGGAGGGAGCCCAGCGTGAGCATGGCCTCGGCTTCCAGCAGGCGGTGCTCGGCCTCGCGGTTGAGCTTCTTGACCCTGGCCTGGGTGGTGAGGGTGCCGCGGTGGAGTTCGAGGTAGAGTTCGCCCGTCCACCTCGGGAGGTTCGCCCTGGGAAGCGTCTCGAAGAAGTCCTCGACCATGGCCATGCGGAGGCGGGGCATGGCGGGGAAGCTCTTGAGGCGGGCGAAGTTCTCGAGCATCTCCTCGGTGGGGCCGCCGCCGCCGTCGCCCCAGCCGAAGGAGAAGAGGGTCTCCGGGTGGCCGCGTTTGCCCTCGAAGTTCTTCCAGGTACCGAGGAGGTCCAGGGGCCTGACGTTGCCGTTGTAGTCCTGGCCGGGGTTGTCGAAGTGGTGGGCCGTCACGGTGCTGCCGTCGAGGCCCTCCCACTCGTAGAGGTCGTGGGGGAACCTGTTTGCCTCGCTCCAGTTGAGCTTGTAGGTAAAGAAGCCCCCGATGCCGGCCCCCCGCAAGAGCTGCGGCACGGCGGGCGAGAAGCCGAAGGTGTCCGGCAGCCAGGCCGTACGGCAACGACGCCCGAAATTTTCTTCGAAGTACCCCTGGCCGTAGAGAAGTTGCCTCACGATGGACTCGCCGGAAGGAATCTGGCAGTCCGGCTCGACCCACATCCCGCCGACGGGCTCCCAGCGGCCCTCCGCCACGCGCCGGCTTACCCTCTCGAAAAGGTCCGGTGCCTCGCGCTCGATCCAGGCGTACAACTGCGCCGAGGACTGGTTGAACACGAAGTCCTCGTAGCGGTCCATCAACGAGAGCACGCTCGCGAACGTCCTGCGCCCTTTTCGCAAGGTCTCAGAGACGGGCCAGAGCCACGCCAGATCCAGGTGCGCGTGCCCCGTGAGCGCTATGCGCCCGACAGGCGGGTATTCGTTCTTCAGTTCAGCGAGCCGCGCTGCGACCATCGCGCGCGCCTCCGCCACCGCCCGCCGCGCCTCCTCCGGCAGCGGCTCGACCTCGCGGGGCGCCGGCGGCAGGCTCCACGGCCCGCCGTCCGAGTACTCCGCGAACGTCCGCAGGTAGCGGGTGAGGGACACTTCGGTGCCGGTGGGCCAGGCGGAGGAGAGATGGACAAAGGCAGCCTCAACGACGTCGAGCAGGTGCGGCACGACCTCGTGGTCGCCGAGTTGGGAGCAAGACTCCACGACGAGCGCCAGGTCCCTCTCCAGGCCGCGCGCCTCCGTCTCCGGCACGACGAGGGCCGCCCGCCCGAGGCGCGGCTCGGCGACGCTGGTGCCGAAGGGCCCCCGCGGCACGACCTCGGCCTCTATGCCGACCGTCTCGCCGCCCCCGGCCCATTCCGTGACCGGAAAATTTTTGTGGAAGGGGTTGAGGCCGCCGCTCGTCCCGGTCGAGAGCCGGACGAAGCCCTCGCCCCCGAGCCAGAGCTCCAGCTCCACCGGCAGGCCGGCCCAGTCTTCCGGCACCCGCGCCTCGGCTGAGAGGTGCGCCGGCAGGGCTGGCTCCGGCCAGAAGTCGCCGATGCCGAGTTTGTAGACCCCGCCGTCCTCGGCGGCGAACCGCCACGCTTCGACGCGACTCTCCCGCGCGTTGCGCCAGAGGCCGAGCTCCTCGACGCGGCGCTCGAGGCGCTCCAGGCGCCGGGCGTCCCTCTCGTTCAACGTCTCCCCTTTCCGGCGGCCGGACGGCGTGCAGGATTGAAAGCCACATTCTACGTCAACAGGCACGTGGCGGCGGTTCTTACGCGGCCTATATACTCTCCTCTGCAGGGGAAGAGACGAGAGGAGCACCATGGCAGAGAAGGTCTACCGCAGCGAGCTTACGCCGATCCATTTTCTCAGGCGCAGCGCGTACATGTTGCCGGACAAGACGGCCGTCGTCTACGGCGACCGCCGCTACACGTACGGGGAGCTCGAAGAGAGGGTCAACCGCCTGGCCTCCCGCCTGAAGGACGCGGGCCTCGAAAAGGGCGACCGCGTGGCCTTTCTCTGCCCCAACACGCCGCCGATGCTCGAAGCCCACTTCGGCGTCCCCCTCGCCGGCCTCGTCCTCGTCGCCATAAACACCCGCCTCGGCAAGGACGAGGTCAAGTACATCGTCGAACACTCAGGCGCGAAGATGGTCTTCGCGGACGCCGAGCTCGAGCCCCTCCTCGCCGACGTGGACGAGAACGTCAGGCGGGTCCGCATAGACGACACCGGCGAGACGGGCGATCCCTACGAGGACTACCTCGCCGAGGGCTCGCCCGAGCCCGTAGAGACCGTGCTCGAGGACGAGGAAGAGACCATCTCCATAAACTACACCTCAGGCACCACGGGCAAACCCAAGGGCGTAATGTACACCCACCGGGGTGGGTACCTCAGCGCCCTGGGCAACGTCATAGAGACCGGAATGGGCTACGGGACGAAGTACCTCTGGACCCTGCCGATGTTCCACTGCAACGGCTGGACCTACCCGTGGGCCGTCACGGCGGCTGCGGCGACGCACGTCTGTTTGAGAAAGGTCGAGGCCGCGCGCATCTGGGAACTCTTCGAGGCCGAGGGCATCACCCACTACTGCGCCGCCCCGACCGTCCAGATCGGGATCGTCAACGAGGAAACCGCCCACCCCCTCGACGCCCCCGTGACCGCCGCCATCGCGGGCGCCCCGCCCTCCCCGACCCTGCTCGGCGGCCTGCTGGAGCTCAACATAAACCCCATGCACATCTACGGTCTCACGGAGACCTACGGCCCGCTCACCACGAGCGGCGTCCACCCGGAGTGGGAAGATCTGGACATGGAGGAGCGGGCCGGGATCATGTCGCGCCAGGGCCAGGGCTACGTCACCTCCGACCTCGTGAGGGTCGTGGACGAGAGCATGAACGACGTCCCCAAAGACGCAGAGACCATGGGCGAGATCGTCATGCACGGCAACATGGTCGCCAAGGGCTACTTCGAGAACGAGGAGGAGACGGAAGAGGCTTTCGAGGGCGGCTGGTACCACTCAGGCGACATGGCAGTCTGGCACCCGGACGGGTACGTCGAGATCCGGGACCGTAATAAGGACATCATCATCTCCGGGGGCGAGAACATCTCGACTATCGAGATCGAACAGGTGGTCGACCAGCATCCGGCGGTGATGGAGACCGCCGTCATCGCGATGCCGGACGAGAAGTGGGGCGAGCGTCCCAAGGCGTTCGTAACCCTGAAGAAGGGCCAGGAGGCTACCGAGCAGGAAATCATAGATTTCTGCAAGGAGCACATCGCCCGCTTCAAGGCCCCCGCCGCCGTCGAGTTCGGCGACCTGCCGAAAACTTCGACCGGCAAGGTCCAGAAGTTCGTCCTGCGCGATAAGGAGTGGTCGGGAAGCGAGAAGAAAGTGAATTAGAGGTTTCAGGCTTCAGGTTTCAGGTTTCAGGTGTTGCGGAGGAACGTTGCCGGTTCTGCGCCGCTTTTCGGGACCGCGTGCCGCGTAGCCCGGGCGTGGCCCCGCAATCCCCTCTTTACCTGATGCCTCCGGTTCGGGTCCGCGCAGGACGGGTATCATGGGCCTGGAAGCGAGGCGCCGAGGAGGACAGCATGTTGGAAGCCGAGAAGACTTACGAGCACGTTTTGGTGGAGAAGGACGGTCCGGTCGCCTACGTGACCATGAACCGGCCGAAGAGGCGGAACGCGCTCTCCGAGGACCACATGCTGGAGTTGATCGACTGCTTCGAGGGCATCGGCGCGGGGAGGGAAGCCTCCGTCGTGGTCCTGCGCGGCGAAGGCCCCGCCTTCTGCGCCGGGCACGACCTCTCCGAGATGATCGGACGAGACCCCGAGACTTACCGGCGCATCTTCGACGTCTGCTGCAGGCTGATGGAGACGATCCAGGCCATACCCCAGCCCGTCATAGCCCAGGTCCACGCCACCGCGACCGCCGCCGGCTGCCAGCTCGCCGCCACCTGCGACCTCGTCGTCGCCGCAGAAGAAGCGCGTTTCGCCACGCCCGGCGTCAAGATAGGCCTCTTCTGCTCCACCCCTATGGTCGCGCTCTCCCGGGCCGTCGGCCAGAAGAAGAGCATGGAGATGCTCCTGACCGGCGACTTCATCTCCGCCGAAGAAGCCCAAAGGGAGGGCCTTGTGAACAGGGTCGTTCCGGCGGAGGATCTGGCGTCCGAGACGCGCGCCCTGGCGGACAGGATCTCCGAGGCGAGCCCGCTCGTCGTCGGCGTGGGCAAGCAGGCCTTCTACCGCCAACTGGAGATGCCGACCGAACAGGCCTACGCCTACACGAAGGAGATAATGTCCTTCAACGCCACCTTCGCCGACGCCCAGGAGGGCATGTGCGCCTTCCTGGAGAAGCGTAAACCCGAGTGGAAGGGCCGCTAGCCCGGCCATGACCGAGACCGTCGCGCGGCCGACCGAGAGGCAGGAGAAGAGAACCGAAGGGCTGCCGCCGTACAACGTGGTGCTGCTCGACGACGACGACCACAGCTACGAGTACGTGATCCTGATGCTAAAAAAGGTCTTCGGACATTCGGTAAACAAAGCGTACGAGATGGCGGTCGAGGTGGACAACGCCGGGCGGGTCGTCGTCGCGACCACCCACCTCGAAGAGGCCGAGCTCAAGCGCGACCAGATCCAGGCCTTCGGACCCGACCCCCTCATTCCCCGCTGCAAGGGCTCTATGTCCGCCACCGTGGAGCCGTCGCGGGCCTGATCCTGGCGCAGGGACGCCCACCGGACGACATCGAGTAAGCAAGTCAAGAGAACTTCGTTCGAGATCCCCGGCATCCTTCTCTCCAGGCCCACCGGTACGGTGTTACACAAGCGTGGGAGAACTGTGGGGCCGGTGTGGCTGGTCCGCCTCCAGGCCCGGCCGCAAACTGGGAGCCGTAATGGAAACAGCGGCGAGCGGCACAGGGTGAAGGAGAGAAAATGAGACGGACCATACTTCTCATCTCGGTTATAGCGGCGACGATTCTCTCGGTCGGTGGCGTGGCCCTGGCGGCCTCCCAACTCGACCAGCAGCTGGGTGGACATAAACTTGACGCAGCCGGCTTTTTTTTATTCTGGCGTGAGGTACGACG
>JALZNL010000065.1:5416-9207 GCA_030857715.1 Actinomycetota bacterium
CTCCCAACTCGACCAGCAGCAGACGAGCGCCCCCACCTCCATCGGTTTTGACGCCAACTACCCCATGGCCCAGACGTTCACCGCGGGCTCGTCCGGCTCGTTGGACAGGGTCTCGGTCCACGCTTTCCGCTCGGGGGGTCCGGAGGTCGGCGATATACTGATCTCGATCCAGACCCTCGACGAGGCCGGCCTACCGTCTGGCGTCGTGGTGGGTTCGGCGAGCGCGCCCATCGCCGACTTCAACGCCAGCCCTCCCGGCAGCTGGGTGGACATAAACATGACGCAGCCGGCGCCGGTCTCGGCGGGCGAGAGGTACGCCCTGGTCGCGAGCACCGCTAACGCCACCCCGAACGGCTCGTCCTTCTACGGCTGGGGCGTGGCTTATAACGACCCCTACCCGGGCGGCGACGCGCACGGCCGCAACGGGGGCGGGTGGGCCGTCCGCTCGGACGCCGGCGTGCCCATGGACTTCGCCTTCAAGACCTTCGTCGTGCTCGACACTACGGTCCCCAGGGTGGGGCCCGTGACGCCGGAGAGCGGCAAGACGGGGGTCGGGCGAGGTAGCAACGTGACGGCCACCTTCTCGGAGAAGATGGACCCAGCCACGATCTCGGGTTCGACCTTCAAGCTCTTCAAGGTAAACGCCGACCGGAGCATCACGCGGATCAACGCGGTCGTCACGCTCCTCGCGACGCCGAACCCGGGCGGCCTGAAGGCCAAGCTCGACCCATTCGGAACGTCTACCAGGTCGCTCCAGCCCAACACCAGGTACAGGGCCGTCGTCACCACTGGGGCCAGGGATCTGGCGGGCAACGCGCTCGACCAGTACCCGCGCAAGGGCGGCAAACAACAGAAGGCGTGGACGTTCACAACCCGGCGGTAGGCAGCACGTAGAGGGGACGGGGCGAGGTCCCACGGGGCCGGCATCCCGCGCGCCTCGCGCGGTCCCGCTCTATGCCCCGGCGGGCGCGAGCCGGAGGATGCGGTCGTCGTCCTCGCTGACGGGGTTGCCGTAGGAGTCGTGGTTGCTGGTCGAGACCCAGAGGGAGCCGTCGGGGGCCTGGACCACGTCCCGGACGCGGCCGACCTCGCCTTCTAGGAGACGCTCCCGGCCGGTCACGGTGCCCCGGTCGTCCAGCTCCAGGCGCCAGAGGCTCTCGCCCCGTAATGCCGTGACGAAAAGGTCGCCCTCCCACTGGGGGATGGCGCCGTCTACCAGGATCTCCGCTCCGCTCGGGGACGCTTCGGAGGTAGGCCAGACCGTGATCGGGTCGACGAACCCCTGGTCTTCACCGCCCTCCCCCTCGACCTCCGGCCAGCCGTAGTTCTCGCCGGCCTCGATGCGGTTCGCCTCGTCCCACGTGTTTTGTCCGAACTCGCTCGCGAACAGTTGCCCCTCCGCGTCCCAGGCGAGGCCCTGCACGTTGCGGTGCCCGTAAGAGTAGACGGGGCTGTTCGGAAACGGGTTGTCTTCCGGGACGGAGCCGTCGGGGGCGATTCGCAGGATCTTGCCCCCGAGGGAGCCGCGGTCCTGGGAGTTCGCGGTGTCGCCGGCGTCTCCGGTGGTAGCGTAGAGCATCCCATCGGGGCCGAACTCGATCCTGCCGCCGTTGTGGTAAGAGTTGGCGGGGATGCCGGTGAGCACGGGCTCGGGATCCTCCCCGATCCTGAACCGCACCACCCGGTTGTCCGTCTCTGTCGTCGTATAAGCGTAGACGTAGCGGTCTCTCTCGTACTCCGGCGAGACAGCGACGCCCAGCAGGCCGCCCTCCCCGGCGCCCCCCTCGGGCAGCGTCTGGACCTCCCGCACCTCGCCGGAAGGACTCACCCTGAGGAGCCGCCCGGAGTCCCTCTCGGTGACGAGGGCGTCGCCGTCCGGCAAAAAGGCAAAGGACCACGGCACCCGAAGGTCCGTCGCCAGCGTGCTCACCTCGACCCTCGCCGAAGAGAGGCGTTCGTTCCCGGTCGTCGCGGGGCCGGTTGTCGTACCGCCCCCGGAAGCGGTGTTCTCCGTATCCTCCGCCCCTCCCGTCTCGATCGGCCGGGGATCCTCCCCCTCGGCCCCGGACCCCCCGGTCGAGGTGCCGCACCCGGCAAAAGCCATCGCCAACGTGGCAACGAAAACCAGCGCCGAAGCCCGAACATTGCCCGCATAATCCGCGCCGTGCATCGAACCAACCCTCTCTCTGCCGATCGGACGAACGAGATTATATTGCGTCCGGCCGTCTTACGGTTTTAGGGATGTGAGCGCTGCCACCTCCCCGTCGGTGAGGCGCAGCCCGGCGGCGGCGACGTTCTCTTCGAGGTGCTCGACCGAGGAGGTGCCGGGGATCGGGGGCATCGCAGGGGACTTCGCCAGCAGCCACCCTGCGGGACGGTCGCCCCGTGGCGAGAAGCCGTCTCGCGCAACGCCCCGCCAGCCCGCAGAACGGCCTCGGAGCGGCGGTCGTTCAGGTTGTAGCGGTTCTGGACGGAGACGATGGGCAAGACGTCCCTCGCCATCTCCAGATGCTAGACGTCCACGTTCGAGAGGCCGACGTGGCGCACCTTGCCCTCCTCGCGCAGTTGGGCCAGGGCTCTGTGCATCTCTCGAAGGGGCTGCGCCTGTCCGGCCGGTGGAGCTGGCAGAGGTCTATGCGGTCGAGTTTGAGGCGGCGGAGGCTCCCTTCGCAGGCCTTGCGCAGGTGTTTCGGGCGGCCGTTGGTCCTCCAGAGGCCGGGTCCCTGCCGGGCGTAGCCGCCCTTCGTGGCGATTACGAGGTTTTCAGGGTAAGGGTGGAGGGCGGAGGAGATCCCGCGCTCGCCCACCTCGGGTCCGTACGCGTCTGCCGCGTCTAGGAAATCCACGCCCAACTCGACGGCGCGGCACGCGTTCGGCGTTCTCCGGGTCGTCAGGCTCGCCCCCACACGCCCGGCCCGCAGAGCCCCGAAGCCGAGTCGTCCGACGGTCAGGTCGCCCCCGAGGTCCAGCGTGCCGGCGGCCTGGGTCTCGTTTTTCGTCATTGGCCCCCGCACTTTATCCTTCCCCGGCCAGAATACCGCGACGGATCCCGGTACCGTCGCGCCCATGTTCTAGAATCACGGGCTGAGGGCGAACAGAGAGGCGGCACCGGTAAGCGACGACGCAGAGAGACCTTCGGCCCCCGGCGGTTTGAGGACGCTCCTCGACGGGCGGCGACCGCTGCTTGGCACCGCCTTCCTCGGGGGGTACGCGTGGTCCACCTTCGCGCCCGGCTCTTTCGGGACGGCGCTCTTTCTGGGCATGGGGACGGTGCTGTTCGCGATCTCCGTTCCGTGGTCGAGCTCGTTTCACCGGGCGTTCGCGCTTGTCGCCCTCGTCGCGCTCGGGGCGACCGTCCTCACGGGGCGGTTCGTCGTCGGGGACTTTCTCGAAGGGATGCCGACGTACTTCGGTATCGTGGCGGTGTTGCTCGTGCTCAGCACGGCGGGGTACCCGATCCGGGCGGCGCGCTACGAGGCTCAGATCCGGTCGCTCATGGCGTCGCTCACCCGGCGCGGCGTCGGCGTAAAGGCGACGAGCGGGGTCCTCGGACACGTCCTGGGCGCGGTGCTCGACGTCGGGGCGTTCGTCCTCATCGACGTGATCACGGGCAGGGCCGCACCCAAAGCGCGCCTGGACGCCCTGAAGTGGGCCGGACGGGCCTTCTCATTCGCCCCCCTGTGGACGAACCTGAACGTCTTCACCGCCACCACCATCGTCCTGACCGGTGTCTCCTACCCGAGCCTCCTGGCCGCCACCGTCCCCTTCATCCTCCTCGGCCTCGCCGGGAC
>JALZNL010000490.1 GCA_030857715.1 Actinomycetota bacterium
GTCTCCAGCAGCTCCCCATCCACCACGATGCGCCCGCCGTCAGGCCGGTAGGCCCCGGCCAGCACCTTTATGAGGGTGGACTTGCCGGCCCCGTTCTCCCCGACGATGCCCATGACCTGCCCGCGCCCCACGCGCAGGTCCACCCCCTTGAGCGCGTGCACGCCCGGGAACCTCTTGTCTATCCCCTCCATCACCAGCGCGGTCTCTGTCACGCCTCTCCTTCAACAGAAGCTATCTTGGGCTTCGAGCCACCGGCCCAGCGTAAGGCTTTGAGGTTCTAGGTTCTAGGTTTTGAGGGGTTGTGGAGCGAGGTTGCCGCGAACACTCCGCTCCGCGGCTGATCCGGTGCGCGACTTCGGACTCCGGGCCGCGCACCGCACCCCTAATACCTCAAAACCTCATGCCTCAAAGCCTATTTGACCTGGTTGCTCCAGATACCGTAGTCCTCTACTTCCTGGCTGTCTATGTTCTCCTTGTCGATGACGATCGTCGGGTAGAAGTACTCCTTCGGGGGCGTCTTGTCCTGGTTGGCCTGCTCGTCTATGAAGTCCATCGCGGTGCGGGCCATCTCGACGGGGTTCTGGCTGACGGTGGCGGTCTGCTTGTCGTTGCGGATGGCAGCCAGCGCCTGGGCCGTGCCGTCGATGCCGACGACGTAGATGTGCTCGTCGCTGCTCGGCGGCTCGTAGCGGCCGGCGGAGTCTATGGCCCGGATCGCGCCGACCGTGTTGTCGTCGTTGGCCCCGAAGATGGCGTCCACCTTCGGGTTGGCCTGCAGGATGTTGGTCGTGACGTTGAGGGCCTTCTCCTGGTCGAAGTCCGCCGGCTGGTTCGCCACGATCTCGATGTCCGGGTACTCCTTCATGACCTGCTGGAAGCCGGTCTCCCGGTCTTCCGCGGCGGTCGTGCCGACGAGGCCCTGCAGGTCCACCACGTTGCCCCGCGGCTCGCCGTAGCGCTCCTCGAGGAGGTCCACGATGTAGTTGGCACCTTTCTTGCCGGCCTCGACGTTGTTCGTCTCGACGACGCTGGCGAGTTCGCCGCCCTCGGCGCCGCGGTCGAGGGTATAGACGGGGATGTCCGCGTTGTTGGCGGCCTGGACCGCCGGCACGATGCCGTTAGCGTCTATCGGGACGAGGACGAGGGCGTCGACGTCCTGGGTGATGAGGTCCTGGGTCTGGTTGAACTGGGCGCCCGCGTCGCCGTTGGCGTTCGTCTCCCTGAGCTCGAAACCGTGCTCCTTGGCGCCGTCCTTGACGCCCTTCTGGAGGCCGACGAAGAACGCGTTGTTCAGCGTCGGGCCGGCGTAACCGACCGTGAGCTGGTCTCCCCCACCTCCGCCTCCGCCTGCGCAAGCGGTGACGACCAGCGCCAGCGCGGAGACCAAGACCACCCGAACCAATGAACTTCTCACTGCTACTCCTCCTCGTTTCGGTGGGGCTCCCTCAAGCCCCGTGCTCCAAATCTCTGTCCAGGGCGCCCTTCAAGGTTCTTTCTCCCGCTTCGGGCGCGGCGTCCTACTGGGCAAGATAACCGCCGTCCACCGGCAGGATCGCGCCGGTCACGAACGACGCCTCGTCGGAGGCGAGAAAGAGGATGGCGTTCGCCACCTCGGACGGCTCCCCGAGCCTCCCGATGGGGTGGGCCTCCTTCATGGGCGCCTTGTACTCCTCCGGCAACTGCGCGACGGCCTCGGTCGTTATGGTGCCGGGCGCGACGGCGTTCACGCGGATGCCGCGGGCCGCCCACTCGACGGCGAGGTGCTTGGTGATCCCTGACGCCACGAACTTGGCAGGCCCGTAGGTGGATTGCTCCGCCTGCCCCGCCAGCCCGCTTATGGACGAGAGGCAGACGATGGAGCCGCCAGGGTCCTCCTGCTCCAGCATCGCCTCGACAGCGAACTTGCAGGTAAGGAACATCCCCCGTCCGTCCACGGCCATGACGTGGTCCCAGTCCTCCGGCGTCGCGTCCACGATGTTGTTCAGGGGGATGACCCCGGCGTTCGCCACGAGCACGTCAACCCGCCCGAAAGCCTCGACCGCCGCGCCGATTATCCGCCTCGCATCATCCACGTCCGAAACGTCTCCGACGACCGCGACGACCTCGGCACCCTTTCCACCCAGCCAGTCTTCCAGATCCTTCAGCCCGGCCTCGTCCACGTCGTTTATGACGAGCCTCGCCCCTTCCCGGGCGAAGAGCTCGGCGGTCGCCCGGCCGATGCCCTTCGCGGCCCCCGTCACGACCGCGGATCGGCCGCCCAGCCTGTTCAGCCCTGTCTCTGCCACGCTCTCCTCCTGTCTCTATACATTTTGGGACTTCTTCATGCCAGATGCACCCGTACGTCGCGGGCGCCGGCAGCCTCAAGGGCTTCAGACGGCGCGGCATCGTCCGTGACCAGGTCGTCGATCCCGTCCAGGCGGGCGACCTCGAAGAAGGACGGCGGGCGGAACTTGCTGTGGTCGGCGAGCAGCACCACGCGATGGGCGGCCCGCATCATCGCCCGCTTGGCCTCGACGACGTCCAGGCTCGACTCGCTGAGGACGTCGCCGGTCACGGCGTGGATGCCAACGAAGGCGACGTCCACGTGCAGGCCGTTCAGGAAGGTCTGCGTATACGAGCCGAGCAGGGTAAAGGAGCCGTCCCGGATCTCACCGCCCGGAACCACGACGGATACCCCCGACGCCTCGGCCAGCACGGAGGCCACCCCGACGTCGTTGGTGACCGCCGCGATCCCGAGGTTCCGCCGCCCCAGCGCCTCGGCCGCGGCGAGCACCGTCGAGGAGGAGTCGAAGACGACGCTCTGCCCAGCCTCGAGCAAGGTCGCGGCAAAGTCCCCGATCCTCTTCTTCTCACCGGGGTTGTGCCGCCGCCGATCCTCGAATCGGTACTCGAAGGC
>JALZNL010000491.1 GCA_030857715.1 Actinomycetota bacterium
CCTCACGATACGGTTACCCCACATCAAGCGTCAAAGCCACCCGTTCCAATCACCCCAACAAAAGCTGACGGCGCGGTTTGGCAGGGTCCATCCCGCCGAAACAGCTCTAGCGGGGTTGGAGGACCTCGCAATCGGTGAAGCGGTCCAGGCCCGAGTCGAAGACCACGAGGTCGCGGGGGCCCTTGCCGCAAGATATGGTGTCGCGCATACCGTCGGCGGCCTCGATGCGGTCGCTGCCGGTGCCGCCGCTGAGGCGGTCGTTGCCCAGATTCCCGGTCACGACGTCCTCTCCGTCGGAGCCGTTGACCGTGTCGTCCCCCCGACCGCCCAGCAGCCTGTCGTTGCCGCCGCCCCCGTTCAACAGGTCGCCGCCGCCGTTTCCGCGGACGAGATCCCCGCCCTTGAGGCTGTAGATCTCGTCCCGACCGCCGCTGCCGAGCATGGTGTCGGGCCCGTCACCGCCGACGCACTTGCCGCCGTTGCACGCGAGCGTCGCCGCCAGGGCCGTTCCCCCCGCGACCAGCACCACCGCCGTAACGACCACCAGAAAAACCAGCCGCCTCACTCTGTCTCCTCCCCACCGGAGCGTACCCGTCAAGTCACCCACGCAGCATACCGGCCTTCCCGACCAGGTGCCACACCCCGCCAGGCTACTCGACCGGCGGACGGCGCTCCAGGCCTCGGCGGGCCGCTTCGCCGTTCGGGGCCGTGATGCGGCGGGGTTTCTCTTCTGTCGGGCCGTCCTCGGAGGCCATGCTCGCGCCGCCGGCGAGGGCGCCTATGGTGCCGGCGAGGTCCTGTATCTCCGAAGGGACGACGAAGAGCTTGCTCGCGGGACCTTTAGCCATCTCGGGGAGGGCCTTCAGGTAGAGGTAGCGGAGCGACTCCGGGGAGAGGTTCGAGTTTTCGAGGCGCTCGAAGAGGGCCCCGGTCATCTCGATCTGGGCTGCCTGGACGTTGCGGTACGCCTCCGCCTCGCCCTCGGCGCGCAGCACCGCTGCCCGCCTGTCGCCCTCGGCGCGGAGGATGGAGGACTCCTTCTCGCCCTCGGACTTCAGGATGGCGGCGCGTTTGTCTCCCTCGGCGGTCAGGATGGCGGCGCGGCGGGTGCGTTCGGCCTGCATCTGCTTCTCCATCGCCTGCTGGATGTCCCTCGGGGGTGTGATCTCCTTGAGCTCGACCCTCGTTACCCTGATGCCCCACTTCTCCGTCACCTCGTCCAGGATCGTGCGGAGCTTGCCGTTGATCTCGTCCCGGGAGGTCAGGGTCTTGTCCAGGATCAGGTTGCCTATGACGTTCCTGAGCGTCGTCTGGGCGATCTGCTCCAGCGCCAGGTGGAAGTTGACGACCTCGTACTCAGACGCCCTGGCGTCCACCACCTGGTAGTAGACGACCGTGGAGATCTGCATCCCGACGTTGTCGCTGGTGATGACGGCCTGGGGCTGGAACGCTATGACCTGCTCCCGCAGGTCCGTCTTCGGCAGCATCCGGTCTACTACCGGCACGACGAAGGTCAGCCCGCTCTCCGCGGTCCTGTGGTACCTGCCCAGCCGCTGGACTATCGCCACGCGGCTCTGGGGGATGATCCTGATGCTCCTCGCAGCCACCAGAAAGACGACGAACGCCAGAATACCTAGCACGATCAAACCCGTCACAGCTCTCCTCCTTCGGTCTCCACCGGCTCGACCAGCGCGGTCAGCCCGTCGATGTCCAGCACCCGCACCTTCGCGCCCTTCCCTATCCCCCCGCCCGAGTACATCGCCCGGGCCGTCCAGAACTCGCCGCTCCCCACCCGGACGGTCCCCCTCCCTCCGGCCTCTATGGGCTCCGTAACCACCGCGCTCTCGCCCGTGATGCCGCGGTGCCCCGCGTACTGCTCCCCGCCCCTCAAGGAGAGCCGGTTCAGCAGAGCGGGCCGCAGCACCACCATGCTCAGGACGGACGCGGCGATGAACCCTATCGCCTGCGCCGCGAGCCCGAACTGCGCGAAGGCCATCGCGAGCGCCACGACCGCCCCGAGCGAGAAGAAAAGCAAGAAGAAAGATACGGAGAGAAGCTCGCCGACGAAGGCCAACCCCGCCAATACCGCCCAGAAGATGATGTCCAGGTCCAGGTTCCTTCCTCTCCCTTCGAATAATTCTACACCACCCCGTTAGCGAACCGCGCCGTTCCACCTACAATACGACCGTGCCGGACGACGACTTTAGCGCGGACCTGGAACGGTACTTGAAGGGCCTGCCGGATCTCTCTCACCGCAGCGTCGGGTTCCTCGCCCGGGGCGAGTACAGCCTGAACTACCTGGTGCGGGGGGAGCAGGACCTAGTGGCCCGGCTCGTGACGGGCACCCAGATGGGCCTTCCGCTGGAAGAGCAGGCCCCCTACGAACACCACGCCCTGAAACTTCTCGCCCCCTCCGGCGTTACCCCGAAACCCCACCACGTTGACCCGAACCCGGAGGGCCTCCCCCATCCCCTCATTCTGGAAGAGTACCTGCCGGGCCGCCCCCTGGACTACTCGACCGACATCCCCGCCGCCGCATATTGCCTGGCCACCGTCCACGCCCTCGGCGTCCCTGGGAAGCACCGCCTCCAGGTCCACCCAGATCCAGCCCCCGCCATCCTCGAAGAGTCCCGTGGTCTCGCCGAACCCTACCTGTCCTGGGACGGCGCCTCCGGTGAGAGCAAGGCCGCCCTCCGCCAGGGATTCACCCGGATAGAAGGCTTTCTCGAAAGGGGGGACCTCTTCGCCGGCGACGACCTCGCCATCGTCAACTACGACCTGAACACCCACAACTTCGTCGTGGAGGGCGGGGAGGCCCGGCTGCTCGACTGGGAGAAGGCCAGGATAGCGCCCCGCACCCAGGACCTCGCGCACTTCCTCCTCCCCACCACGAC
>JALZNL010000492.1 GCA_030857715.1 Actinomycetota bacterium
GAGCAGCAAGGTAGCCCCGAAGACCGCGCGGCCGGGCAGGCGGTCCAGCACCAGCAGGACCCCGCCTGCGACCGCCAGCGGCGCGAGCGCCGGGCCAACGTCCCCGAGCAGGCCGCGGGCCACGTAGAGCCCCGCCTCGCCCAGGAAAGCCCCCCGACCGCTAAAGAACGCCGCCGTGAAAAACAACCCGAGAACCAGAACGGCTATCCCGGCCGCCTCGCGGCTCACCACCTCCCGCAGGCCGTCGAGCAGCGGCGGAGGGTTCTTACGGGTTGGCCTGCCGCCCTTCCTTGCCGGGGCAGGCCTCTTGGCCGGTTTCTTCGGAGCGCTCTTTCCCGTAGCCACGGAGAAAGTCTAGCCCAAATGGGTGGGGCTGTACCCGTACCGCACCATGTAGTAGAGGTCTACGTTTAGACCTCTACTATTAGCGGGAGGATGATCGGGCGCTTGCCCGTCTTGTCCGAGAGAAAGCCCGAGAGGTCCTTGCGGATGGCGTTCTTGAGCTCCCCGCGGTCGGTGACCTGGCGGCTGGCGGTCCGCTCCAGGGTGCGTTGGACGGTGTCTATGGACTGCTCCGTGAGGCCGTTCGCCCCCTGGGGGTTCACGAAGCCGCGGGAGATGACGTCCGGAGGGCCAAGGAGTTGGCCGTTCTGGGCGCTCACGCGGGCCACCACGATGAACATGCCGTCCTCGGAGAGCTGCTGGCGCTCGCGCATCACGCTCGAGGAGCCGTCGGCTATCGCGCCGGCGTCCACGAGGAACATCCCGGCGGCGACGCTGTCTGCCCGGCGGGCCTTGCCGTTCTTGAACTCCAGGCAATTGCCGTTCTCGAGGATAAAGATGTCCTCCTCGGGTATGCCCATGCTCATCGCCGTGTTGGCGTGGTGCGTGAGCATCCTGAACTCGCCGTGGACGGGCACGAGGAATTTGGGCTTGAGGAGCGCGAGCACGAGCTTCTGCTCCTCCTGCGCCCCGTGCCCGGAGACGTGGACGTTCTGGAGGGGGCTGTAGTGGACGTCGGCGCCCTTCTTCATCAGACTATTGATGGTGCGCGAGACGCCCCGCTCGTTGCCCGGGATCGGGTGCGCGGCGATCACGACCGTGTCGCCGGGGCCCACCTCGATGCTCCGGTGGGTGCCGGCGGCGACCCGGCTGAGGGCCGCCAGGGGCTCGCCCTGGGAGCCGGTCATCAGGACGGCGATGTCCCCGTCCGGTATCCGGCCCATGTCCCGCTGGTCGACCATCATCTCCTGCGGAAGGTCCAGGTAGCCGAGCTCGCGGGCTATCTGGACGTTGCGAACCATCGAGCGTCCCGCGACGCCGATGAGCCTGTTGTGCTTTTTGGCCGCCTCGACGACCTGGCTGACGCGGTGGATATGGGAGGCGAAGGAGGCGACGATGATCCGGCCCGTCGCCTTCTGGAACACGTCCTCGAGGGTTTTCTGCACTATCTTCTCCGACGGCACGTAACCAGGCCGCTCGGAGTTGGTCGAGTCGCCGAAGTAGGCGAGCACGCCCTCGTTGCCGAGCACCGCCAGCCGTCCGAGGTCCATCGGGGCGCCCTCTATGGGCGTAAGGTCTATCTTGTAGTCGCCGGAGAACACGATCACGCCCGCCGTGGTGCGGATCGCTATGGCCACGGCGTCCGGTATGGAGTGGTTGACGTTGATAAACTCGAGCCCAAAGCCGCCCAGGTTCTGGGTGTCGCCGGCTTTGATCTCGCGCAGATCCCCCTTCTTTATCCCGAACTCCTGAAGCTTGCTGCGCACCAGCCCGAGCGTAAGCTTGGTCGCGTAGACCGGCACGTTGAACTCGCGGAGCAGGTACGGCAGCGCGCCCACGTGGTCCTCGTGCCCGTGGGTGAGCACGATGCCCTTGAGCTCGTCCGAATGCTGGCGCAGGTACGTGAAGTCCGGCAGGACCAGGTCGATCCCCGGCATCTCCTCGTCCGGAAAGGACATCCCGGCGTCGATGAGTATTATGCCGCTCGCCTGGCGAACGGCGGTCATGTTCTTGCCGATCTCCCCCAGTCCTCCCAGGGGCACGACCTGCAAGGTATTTTTATCTAACAGCGTGAATTACCTCCTTAGTTGGAGGTTTCAGGTGTCAGGTCTCAGGTTTCAGGTAAAGACCTGTAACCTGAAGCCTGTAGCCTGAAACCTATCCCAAATACCTCCCCAGGTCGAGCTCTTTCGGGCCGACGGCTGAGAGGTACATTTTTTGTGTGTCTAGATGGTCGTTGGCGAGGCGCATCACGTCTTCCGCGGTGACGGCCTCTATGCGCTCTGCTATCTCCTCGGGGGAGAGCAGCTCGGTGTCCAGGATGACGCTGCGTCCGACGCGGTTCATCCTGGCGGCGGTGCTCTCTAGAGCGAGGAGGGTGGAGCTCTTTAGCTGCTGCTTGGTCCGTTCGAGCTCTTCGGGTTCGACGCGCTTGGTGCGCATCTCGCCCATCTCGCGGACGATGACGTCCACGGCCTCTTCGACGTTGCCCGTGGTCGAGCCGACGTAGGTCTTTATGGCGCCGGCGTCGGAGTAGGACTGGTGGTAGGAGTAGACGGCGTAGGCGAGGCCCCGCTTCTCGCGGACCTCCTGGAAGAGCCGGCTGCTCATACCGCCGCCGAACACGTTGTTGAGCGCGGCCATCGCGAAGCGGTCCTCGCTGCTCGCTGGGATGCCCAAAGAACCCACGGAGACGTGGTACTGCTCCGTCTCCTTGAACTTGTAGTGGACGCGGCTCTGCGGGGTGCCGGGGCGCGCGTTCCTGGCGAACGGCTCGCCCGGCGGCAGGCCGCCGAGCTTCGCTTCGACCATGGACTCGAGCTCGTCCGGGTCCAGCTTGCCCGCGCCCACGACAAAGACGTTGGCGGCGGTGTAGGTGTTCTGGTGG
>JALZNL010000493.1 GCA_030857715.1 Actinomycetota bacterium
TCGCTGACTCCCGACGTCGCCTCGGTGGCCTGCGGCTCTTCCTCAGCCTCGTCCGTGCCGCCCACGGGCAGGCGCTCTTCGAGGAGGTTCCGGAGCTCGCGGTGGGCGGCGGCCTGGTCCTCGTACGTCTTTTCGAGGGATTTAGTGAGCTTCTCGTTCTCTTTGCGGAGCTTCTTTACTTCTTTGGCGAGGTCCTTTATGGCCCTGTCCGTCTTTTTCGCCACGCCCTCAACCGCCTTTCGTAGACAGATAACGCCCTCAGGATGACACAGCCGGCACGCCGGGGCTACAGCACGCTCGGCAGGTGAGAGGGCCGGGACTTTTCGAAGGCTTCGAGGTCGTCCTCGTGGGTCAGCGTGAGGCCGATGTCGTCGAGGCCGTTGAGCAGGCGGTAGCGGGCGAAGTTGTCGAAGGCGAAGGGCTCTTCGAAGCCTGGCGCTTTTACGACGCGGCCTTCGAGGTCTACCGAGATCTCCGCCTCCGGGTCTTCGCGGACGTTCTCTAGGAGCTTCTCAACCGCCTCTTCGGACAGCTCAACCGCGAGAAGCCCGATCTTGGCGCAGTTGTTCTTGAAGATGTCGGCGAAGGAGGGGGCTATGACGGCGCCGAAGCCGTAGTCCTGGATGGCCCAGGGGGCGTGCTCCCGGCTGGAGCCGGAGCCGAAGTTCTGGCCGGCGAGGAGGACGACCGCGCCCTCGTGCTCGGGCTTGTTGAGGACGAAGTCCGGGTCCTCGCGCCAGGCGGAGAACAGGAACTGGCCGAAGCCGGTCCGCTCGATGCGCTTGAGGGCATCACTCGGCACGATCTGGTCCGTGTCCACGTCGTCCCACCCGAGCGGCAACGCCTTGCCTTCGACGGTCTTTACAGGATCCACTAGAGCACCTCCACGGGTACGCCGAGTTCGGACGGAGAGGCGAACCGCCCCATGACGGCCGTCGCGGCGGCTACGGCGGGACTAACCAGATGCGTCCTGCCGCCCTTGCCCTGACGTCCCTCGAAGTTGCGGTTGCTGGTCGAGGCGCAGCGCTCGCCGGGCTGCAGGATGTCGGGGTTCATGCCGAGGCACATCGAACACCCCGCGTTGCGCCAGTCGAAGCCGGCCTCCGTGAAGACTTCCATGAGGCCCTCCTCCTCGGCCTGCTTCTTGACGCGCATGGAGCCCGGCACGACCATCGCCCTGATGCCCTCCTTGACCTTCTGGCCTTCGAGGACCTTGGCGGCGGCGCGCAGGTCCTCTATGCGGGCGTTGGTGCAGGAGCCGAGGAAGACGGTATCTACCTCGATCTCCCGAATGGGCGTCCCGGGTTCGAGGTCCATGTACTTCAGGGCGCGCCTGTGGCCGTCGTTCTCGGGCTCGGGGACGGCGTCGTCGAGACCTACGGTCTGGGCCGGCGTGGTCCCCCAGGAAACGTAGGGAACCAGGTCCTCTGCCCGGATGACGACTTCCTTGTCGTACTCGGCGCCCTCGTCGGTGCGAAGCGCCTTCCACTCCTCGACGGCCCGGTCCCACTCTTCGCCCTTCGGGGCGTACTCTCGACCCTTGAGGTACTCGAAGGTGGTCTCGTCGGGGGCGACGAGGCCTGCCCTGGCGCCGCCTTCTATGGACATGTTGCAGACGGTCATGCGGCCCTCCATCGAGAGGGAACGGACCGCCTCGCCCCTGTACTCGATGACGTGCCCAACCCCGCCGCCCGTGCCGATACGGTTCAAGATGCCGAGCATGAGGTCCTTGGCCGTGACGTCCGGCGGCAACTCACCTTCTACCGTGACGGCCATCGTCTTCGGACGGTCCTGGGTCAGCGACTGGGTCGCGAGCACGTGCTCGACCTCGCTCGTGCCGATGCCGAAGGCTAAAGCGCCGAAGGCGCCGTGGGTCGCCGTGTGGGAGTCGCCGCAGACGATGACGAGGCCAGGCTGGGTGAGGCCCGTCTCGGGGCCTATGATGTGGACGATGCCCTGCCCGATGGCGCCCCACTTGTTGAGCTCGATGCCGAACTCTTCGCAGTTGTCCTCAAGCGCCTCCATCTGCTTTTTGGAGACCTCGTCCTTGATGGGAAGGCCCACGGGCGTGGTCGGCACGTTGTGGTCCATGGTGGCGTAGGTGAGGTCGGGACGTCGCACCTTGCGTCCCGCGAGCCTCAGGCCCTCGAAGGCCTGCGGGCTCGTCACCTCATGGACGAGGTGCAGGTCCACGTAGAGCAGGTCCGGCTCGCCCTCCGCGCTCCTGACGACGTGCTTCTCCCATACTTTCTCTACGAGCGTCTTCGGCCTACCCATGGTGTTCCTTTCCGTTGTACGAACCTGCAATGCCCTTGCGGCCCCCGTAGACCGCGAAGCGGTGATCTCTGTACGCGCATCCCGCGCTTTCGAACCCGGCCTCCTCCAGCCACCGGAGCTGCGCCCCGAGCGTCGCGCTCTTGTCCGCCCTCATGCGCCTGAAGGCGGCGGCGAGGTCTTCTTCGGAGGCGCCCGCCTCGCGCGCGTTTCGGAGCCACCATTCCTCGTAGCGCGCTTCTTCCTCCGGCGTCTCGCCGAGCACCTGGTCCAGGTTGACGAAGAGGCCGCCCGCGACGAGCGCCCCGAAGACCCTCTCGAAGAGCTCGCGCTTGTCCCCGTCCGTGAGGTGGTGGACCGCCAGGGCCGACACGACGAGGTCGTAGCCGGCGGGGAGGTCCTTGCGGGCAAAATCCATCACGCGGAACTCGAAGCGTCCCGGCTCGCGGGCGAAGCGCCGGCGGGCGACGCGCAGCATCTCCACCGAGAGGTCCACCAACGTGATCCCGGCCCGCGGAAACCTACCGGAGATCTCGGCGCTCAAGAGCCCCGTCCCGGCCCCGAGGTCGAGAACTTTTATCGGCTCGTCCACCCCGAACGGCACACCCTCGAGTAA
>JALZNL010000494.1 GCA_030857715.1 Actinomycetota bacterium
CTGGTGGAGGGTGTCCGTCACGAAGAGGTTGTAGAAACCTTCTTCGGAGAGTATCTCCGCGAGCGTGGTCTGGTCCCTCGGGATCGGCTGCCAGCCCCAGAGGCCGACGTCCTCGGAGTACCATTTCTCCCAGTTCCTGAAGGGGAAAGCGCGGATGCCCGTGTGGATGCCGCGCCGGGCCGGGATGGAGGGGATTGCCTCGGGGTACGAGCGGGTAAAGCGAAGGCTCCCCTTCGCTATCTCGTCGAGGTTGGGCGTCTTCACGGTGCGGCTGCCGTAGGCGCCGACGTGGTCCTTTCTCAAGGAGTCGATCAAGACCAGCACTACGTTCATCCTGGATCCCCCACTCGGAAGGTACTCTTCTGGCAACTGCGTGAGCTGGCTGGTGAAGGTGCCGCACCCGGCCGCCCCGAGCGTGGCCGCCCCGGCCGCCCCGGCGCCGGCGACCTTCAGAAAATCGCGGCGTGTCAGGGTACGGTTCGTCAATCTTTGCCTCCCGACGGCCGACGAGAAGTGCCGCCGGGCGTCTCTCGTCTCGGAATGCTGTCCTCGGAGCAAGTGCCCCGTGTTCTCCAACGGCCCGCGCCTGTGGGCCGGGCCGCCGGAGATTGTAACGTGTCGCGCCTCGCTTCGCAGGAGGTGTTCCCAAGACTCGCGCTCGGCCCCGAGTTGCACTAAGGTAGGCGCGGCGAAAAAGACCGATGGAGGACGTACATGCGCTATTCGAACCTGGCGAGGAGACCTCTTTGAACTGGCTCATCACGGGCGGCTGCGGGTTTCTGGGGACGGCCCTGATCCGGTCCCTGAAGGAGGAGGGCGGCCACGGCGTCCGCGTCGTGGACAACCTCACTGTCGGCGACCGCACCGACCTCGCGACCGCCGCCGACTTTGTCGAGAAGAACTCGGAAGCTCTCGGTCCTATCGACCCGAACGGTCCGGTCGAGCTCGTGGTGGGCGACATCCTCGACGAGGAGCTGGCGCTGCGGGCGGCGGAAGGCGCGGATGCCATCGTCCACCTCGCCGCCAACACCGGGGTCCTGCCCTCCGTGGAGGACCCGCGGGGCGACTGCAGGAAGAACGTCTTCGGGACACTCAACTACCTGGAGGCCGCCAGGCACAACGGCGTGGGGCGTTTCGTCTTCGCCTCAAGCGGGGGGACGGTGATCGGGGAGGTCGAACCGCCCATCCACGAGGAGATGGCCCCCCACCCGGTGGCGCCCTACGGGGCGAGCAAGCTCGCCGGCGAGGGCTACTGTTCAGCCTACTTCCAGACCTTCGACATAGGGACCGTGGCCCTGCGCTTCGGCAACGTCTACGGTCCCCTCTCCGGCCACAAGAACAGCGTCGTCGCCCGGTTCATCAGGCGGGCGACGACCGGGGAAGCCCTTGAGATCTACGGCGACGGCACCCAGACCCGCGACTACATCTATATCGGGGACCTCATAAGGGCCATAAAGCTCTCCGTCACCACCGACGGCGTCGGCGGCGAGACGTTCCAGATCGCCACCAACGCCGAGACCACCGTCCGCGAGATTGCGGACAGACTCCTCCCCGCCCTCGCCGAAGCCGGCGTCGAGGGCGTCGAGGTCAGGAACACCGACGCCCGCCGCGGCGAGGTACGCCGCAACTTCGCCGACACCTCCAAAGCGAAGCGCCTCCTCGGCTGGCAGGCCGAGATGGACCTGGACGAAGGTCTCCGCCGCACCGTGGAGTGGTTTATGCAGAAGAACCGCTAGACGCGGGGACGAGCACCGCAGTGCAACGACACGCCCGTCTCTACGGCTGACCGGCCCCGGGAAACACCCGGATGTCGTAGGATGTGTGCGGCAACTGACCGGGAGGTGGCCGTGGACAGAGAAGGACCCGAGATCAGGGCGGGCAAAGAGCGTCGGATGGCGATGGCGGAGGAGATCCGCAAGGCGGAGCTGGTGCGGGACAGGCTGTGGGCCCTGGACGAGATCTCGAAGTCCTACCCCGAAGGCCACGACATGCGCGTCCGCCTCGAAAACCTCCACGTGGAGCAGGTGCTCGAAACGGTGGAAGAGGAGCTCCGGGACCTCTGGGACCGCACCCTCCACCCCCGCGGCACCTGAGAGAGGCGTCAGGTTTCAGGCATCAGGCATCAGGTTTCAGGTTTCAGGTTTCAGGTTTTGAGGTTCGAGCCATCAGCACGAGCGACAAGCTGATGGCTGAGAGCGGAGGCCGAAGGCCGCAGCGGGCTGATACCTGGTGCCGCGATTCGCCGTGCGAATCGCTCTAAGCTGCCGGCCTCCCGCGCGCGGCGAGGTAGAAGACTACCTGGGCCAGGGCGGCGACGGCGGCGCCGACGACGAGGGAGAGCGAGATCCTCTCTATCAAGTCCGTCCTCAGGACGAGTACGCAGAGGGCGGCCGAGAGGAGCCCGACGAGCCAGCCCGCGGCGGCGAGGCGTCCCCGCCCGAGGGCGTAGAGCGCCTGGTTGAGCGTCTCCGCGAGCAGGTAGAAGGCCGCGAGGGCGGCGAGCAGGGCCAGCAGGTAGTTCTCCGCCTCGTAACGGTCGCCGGCAAAAACCTTGAGGCCCCACTCGCCGAAGAGCCAGGCACCCCCGACCATGAGGACGCCGACACCTCCTACTATTCCCGCCGCCCGGAGGGCGAAGCGGTCGAGGGCGGCACGGCCGCCGGTCGAGAGGGCGCGGCTGGCATGCGGCAGGAGGGCACCTATCACGGGGCTCATCACGTACTGCGGGATGCGCGTGAAGATGAGCGCGGCGCCCAGAAGCCCCACCTGCGCCCTCGTGCCGCCCATCAACCCCGCCAGGACGACGCCGCCGCTCGCGAGCGTCTGGGCGCAGACCATGCAGACGAGGACCGGACCCGCGAACCGTAGTGCTTTTCCGGCGGAG
>JALZNL010000495.1 GCA_030857715.1 Actinomycetota bacterium
CGCCACCACCGGCTCGACCGTCGCCACGATCGCCGCCTGCCCGGCATCCAGGCGCTTGAGTCCCACCGTGTACAGCCCGAAGGCGAGTGACGTGTGCACGACCGCGAGCATGAAGAGCAGGGCGTAGGAGCCTAAAGAGAGCCCGACGAGCGTGTGAAAGGTCGGGAGGGCGAAGAGCACGAGCAGCACGGCCCCGAAGCCGAGAGCGTAGCTCAGGATGACAGCGGGGTCGAGGCGTCCGGCCACGGGCTTGCCGAAGATGGAGTACAGGCCGTAGGTCAGGCCACTGAGGAGGCCCGTCGCGAGCACCAGGGGACCCACCTCCAGGGCCGCCGGATCGTACCCGCCCACGACCAGGAAGATCCCGCCGAAGGTCAGCGCGAGCGCCAGGACCCGCAGCACCCCGAGCGCTTCTCTCAAGAAGATCCAGGCAAGAAGCGACACGAAGGCCGGCGAGCTGTACAGCAGGATGGCCGCCGTCCCGACCGTGCTCTCGCGCACCGTAAAGAAGTACAACAGGTAGAAGGCTCCAACCCCGATAAGACCCAGAGGGACTAGAAATAGAAGATCTCTCCGTGCGACCCGCAGTCTCCTCGCCCCCCGTACCAGCAGCACGAAGAGAAGCATCGCTGCCCACCCGATCGAGGCCCGCACCGCCACCAGCGCCTCGAAGGAGACGCCCTCAGCGTACAGGATCTTCGCGAAGAACCCCAGAGTACCCCAGATCGAGGCGGCCGCCCCGACGGCGAGAACCCCCAGTAGCCTACCTTTGGCCACCCCTCGAGTCCTTTCTGTCGAAGCCCGGGTACCTGCCAGCCTCCATCGTACTCCGCGACGCGCTGCTCTGTGTTTTGCTCTTAGAGGTCTTCCACGAGGGAGGCCGCTGTCTCCTTGGCCTTGCGCAGGGGATCCTCGACCGTCCGCATGGCACCGGCGACGGTCGCGCCCTCGAGGAGTACGAACATCCGCTCGGCCAACTCCTCCGGCCCTTCGGCCCCGGCGTCAGAGGCCAGCTTCGCGAGGTACCGGAGCATCCACCCCTTCTGTTCCCAGGCCACCTCCCGCGCCGGATGGGCCGGATCGGCGAGCTCCGCGAAGGCGTTGATAAAGGCGCATCCCCGAGGGCTCTCACGCTCCATCCACTCGCCGTAAGCGTCGAACACCGCCAGGAGCCTGTCCTTCGGAGAGCCGGCCTGGCGTTCAACGGCATCCTCGAACCATGCGCGCCAGCGCTCGTCCCGGGCGCGCAGGTAGGCGGCGACCAACTCGTCCTTGGAGCCGAAGTTCTTGTAGAGGGACATCTTGGCTACCTCGGCGCGCTCGACGATGGTGTCCACGCCGACCGCCCGGATGCCTTCCTCGTAGAACAACTCGGAAGCGGCCTTCAGGATCCGCTCCGCGGCGGAGCTACCGAGCCGCGCGCTCTTCTTCGTATCCTTCACGCCTTGATTATACAGACCAGTAAGTCTAAGATGATCTAGTAGGTAGACAGGTCTGTATATTAACGAGAAGCAAGGAGGAGCGCGGTGGGGGAGGCGGGGCGGCTGGGCTTGGCTGGGTTCTTTGCGACCGCGGTGGCATTCGGCCCGGCTCGCAACGGGTACGGGCTGTTCCTGCCCGATATCCGGCGCGAGTTCGGTTTCTCGGTCGAGGTGGCGGGTTTCGTCGCCAGCGCATCGTACGTTGGTTACCTGGTTGCGCTGTCGGTGGTTGGGCTGTTCGCCGCTCGTATCGGGCCGCGTTTTATGGTAGTGACCGGCGGGTTGTCGGCCGGTGTGGGGATGGCGCTTGTCGCCTTCGCACCGAACGCCGCGGCGCTCGCGGTGGGGATGGTGTTGGCCGCCACGAACGCAGGCTGGTCGTGGGCTCCGTATAACGACGCCGTGGATCGGGCGGTGCCCCCGCGGTTGCGGGACCGCGTTCTGTCGATCGTGAGCACCGGCACGACTTTCGGCATCGTGGTGGCTGGCCTGACCGCGCTGGCGACGGGGACCTGGGGTTTGCACTGGCGCGCCGCCTGGATCGGCTTTGCGCTGGCCGCGTTCGCCGCTGCAGCGTACAACGCCTGGCTTCTACCCGGCGGGCCGCACGGCTCGGGCGGGAGGGGCGAGATGCGGCTGTCGGATTGGGGCTGGTTCGCGCGCGAAGGGTCAGCGCCGCTGTTCGTCGTGGCGCTCTCTTTCGGGGTGGTCAATGCCGTGTACTGGTCGTTCGCGGTAGATCTGCTCTCCCGCTCCGGCGGGTTCTACGGGCCTTCTTGGGCAGCGGGGCCGGTCCTCTACGCCGTGTTGGGAGTCGCCGGCTTCACCGGCCTCTTCACCGGCGACGCAGTGGCCCGTTTCGGGCTGCGTTGGGTGCTCTTGGCGATCCAGGTCTCTCTGGGTGTCTCGGTTGGGCTTTTGGGCCTGGCTTCTACGTCGTTGCCGGCCGTGATCGTCTCGGCCGTCCTCTTCGGGGTGGGAGTGATGACCATGTCTGCCCTGCTCTCGGTGTGGAGCTCGGCCGTCTTCCCCGAGCAGCCCTCGACCGGCTTCAGCGCCGCCCTTTTCCTCTTCGCGATCGGCAACGTCGTCGGGCCGGCTGCCCTGGGTATGTTCGCCGGCTCCTTTGGGATCGAGGTGGCTTTCTTGCTTACAGGTGCCCTGGCGCTGCTGACCGCGCTTGTGCGACCCGCCGGAGGTTTGCGCTCGGCTACCACCGGGTCTTCTCCTGAGGGCTCTTCAGACCGAGCGCCTGAGAGGTAAGGGATGCTCTTCTTGCGGGGCGGTTAACGCTCGCGGGGAGGCACGAAGACCCGCATCCGTGCTCAGTGACGGTCGAGCTTGCGGGCGACCTCGTTCGTGCCGATGCGGTAGCAGATCGAACGCCCGTGCGGGCAGGTGG
>JALZNL010000496.1 GCA_030857715.1 Actinomycetota bacterium
CGCTCCATCAGGCGCTCCTCTACGAACGGCTCTTTTTTCGATGAGCGCGTCACCTAGCGCCTCCTTCCTTTCCTGCGCCGGCGCACGATCATCGCGTCCGAACGCTTGTGCTTCTTGCGGGTCGGCGACCCTTGAGTGATCTTGCCCCAAGGTGTGACCGGCGCCCGACCGGACGTGCTCTTGCCCTCGCCACCGCCGTGCGGGTGGTCCACCGGGTTCATAACCGTACCACGCACCGTCGGACGTATCCCCAGGTGCCGCTTCCGGCCAGCCTTGCCCCACCTGACGTTCTGGTGCGACTGGTTGCCGACGACGCCGACGGTCGCCCGGCACTCCGAGCGAACCCTGCGGCGCTCGCCACTCGGCAGGCGGAGCGTAACGAGGCTACCCTCGCGCGCCGTGAGCTGGGCGCTGGTGCCGGCGCTGCGGGCCATCTGGGCCCCGCGGCCAGGCTCCAGCTCGACCGCGTGGACCACGGTACCGACAGGAATCCGGTTCAGCGGCAGCGTGTTGCCCACGTCGACCTCGGCTTCGGGGCCGCTCTCGACGAGCGAGCCGACCGTGAGGTTGCGCGGGGCGAGGATGTAGCGCTTCTCGCCGTCGTGGTAGTGGAGCAGGGCGATGTTCGCCGAGCGGTTCGGGTCGTACTCGATGGCGGCGACCGTCGCCGGCACGCCGTCCTTGCGCCGCTTGAAGTCTATGAGACGGTAGCGCCGCTTGTGGCCGCCACCGATGTGGCGGGTCGTGATGCGGCCCTGGTTGTTCCGGCCGCCGGTCTTGTGCAGCTTGGTCGTCAGCTTCTTCTCTGGCTTGTCCCTCGTGACCGAATCGCGCGTGAGGACCGAGGAGTTCCTGCGGCCCGCGCTCGTCGGTTTGTAACGTCTCGCAGGCATCCTAGACTCCCTCGAACAGCTCTATGCTCTCGCCCGGCGCCAGCTTCACGACCGCCTTCTTCCAGGTCGCGGTCCGGCCCCTGGTGAGGCCCTGGCGCTTGGGCTTGCTCTTGACGTTCGCCGTGTTGACCCTCGCGACGCTAACGTCGAAGGCGCCCTCAACGGCGCGTTTGATCTGGTTCTTGTTCGCCCGCCGGTCCACCTGGAAGGTGTACTGCCCCTCCGTCTCGATGAGGTTGTAGCTCCTCTCCGAGAT
This sequence comes from Actinomycetota bacterium, assembly GCA_030857715.1. The sequence goes on from JALZNL010000496.1 coordinate 1,150, forward strand.
GACCGGACGGATAATGACCTGATGCGGATCCACTAGTTCTCCTCCCGGTTCCCGGCGAGCTTGGAGTAGGCCGCCCGCGAGAACACGACCTCGCGCGCCCGCAACAACTCATAGACCCCGTACTCCCGCGGCGCGACGACGGTGACCTTCGGCAGGTTCCTGAAGGAGAGCGCCACGTTGGCGTCGTCCTCCGTCAGCACCACCAGCACCGGCCCCTGAACTTCCATGTTCCTTAGCAGCTCTTTGGCCTGCTTGGTGGAGGGCGCTTCGAACGCCAGCGAGTCCACGACGTAGACCTCGCCGTCGGCGGCCTTGGCGGAGAGGGCTCCGTCGAAGGCGGCGCGGGCTTCTTTGCGGTTGATGCGCTTGCCGAAGCGGGCCGGCTTGGTCCTGGGACCGCCCCAGGTGCCGCCGCCGTAGCGGGTCGGAGACTGGGCGTCGCCCGCGCGGGCGCGGCCCGTGCCCTTCTGCCGGTACAGCTTCGCGCCGGAGCCGCGGACCTCGTTGCGGCCCTTGGTGTGGGCCGTATAGCGCCTGCGGCCGTCGAGCTCGGCGACGACGGCCCGGTGTATGACGTGCTCGTTCGGCTCCGTGCCGAAGCGCGGGCCTTCGAGGTCCAGCGAAGACTTATTGCCGCTGCGGGCGTCGAAGAGGTGCGCCTGCGCCATCCTACTCACCCGCCTTTCGGATTCTGACTACCGCGTTCTTGCCGCCGGGCACGCCGCCGCGAACCCAGAGCTCGCCCTTCTCGGCGTCGACCGCGACGACCTCGAGGTTGCGCACGGTGGCGGTCTTGTTGCCCATCTGCCCCGGCATCTTCTGGCCCTTGAAAATACGGGCCGGGTCCGCAGACGCGCCGGCCGAGCCGGGGGCCCGCACGTTGTGCGAGCCGTGGCTCACCGGGCCGCGCGCGAAGCCGTGCCGCTTGACCGTGCCCTGAAAGCCCTTGCCCTTGGACGTAGAACTCACGTGGACCCTGTCGCCAACCTCGAAGACGTCGGCGCCGATGGTGCCGCCGACCTCGCCGGTGACGCCGCGAAGCTCCCTGAGGTGCTTGCGCGGCGGGGCGTCCAGCTTGGCGAACGTGCCCGCGTGGGCCCTGTTCGTGCGGCTGGACTTGGCCGGCCCGAAGCCGACCTGCACGGCCTCGTAGCCGTCGTCGTCAGGGGTGCGGACCGCGGTCACCAGGTTGGGCTCGACCTCGATCACGGTAACACCGACCAGCGTGCCGTCATCCTGGAAGGCCCGGGTCATCTGTTTCTTCTTTCCGAAAACTGCCGTAGCCATAGCTCTAGGTCGCCTTGATCTCGATGTTCACGCCCGAAGGCAGGTCCAGCCGCTGCAGCGAATCCACCGTGCGCGGCGTGGGCTGCTGGATGTCTATGAGGCGCTTGTGGGTGTGCAACTGGAAGTGCTCGCGGGAATCCTTGTCCTTGAAGGGACCACGGATCACCGTGTAGCGGCTCTTCTTCGTCGGCAGCGGGATGGGGCCGAAAACAAAGGCCCCCGTCCGCTCCGCCGTCTCGACTATCGACTTCGCGGTCTTGTCTATGACCTCGTGGTCGTAAGCCTTGAGCTTTATCCTGATCTTGGAGACAGCCATACTATTCGACGATCTCTGTAACGACGCCTGCTCCCACAGTCCGTCCACCCTCGCGAATCGCGAAGTTCAACCCCTCGTCCATCGCTATCGGACTGATCAACTCTACCTCCATCACCGTGTTGTCCCCT
>JALZNL010000497.1 GCA_030857715.1 Actinomycetota bacterium
CTTCGGGAGCAGAGCTTATTCACCGGATTGCCGAGAGCCCTCCCTACAGCATCACTTATGGTTCTTTGGTCGCCGGTCCGGACAAGTCCTCCTCTCCTAAAACTTGCAGGATCCGCCACCACAGACCCTGCCCGAGCCACGACTCGTGGCGTCGGTAGGCGGTCTCCCACTTGCCGAATTCTTCGGGCATCTCCCGCCACGACGAGCCTGTCCTCGCCACCCACAGGATGCCGCCGAGCACGGCCCGGTGGTCGTTGGGAGGTCTGCCGATCGATCCCCTTTGAGGCGGCAACAAAGGGCGAATCTGCGCCCATTGCTCGTCAGTGAGCCTCGCCTCTTCGAGCGCGATCGCGGCGACCTCGGGCGGGCCTGCCCTCTTGAGAGCACGCCGAGCGGCGCGTTTGGCGGTCCGGCAACGAGCTGCCACGGCCTGGTGCGCCCTCCTCCACGTCGACCATCCCAAGAGGAAGCGTCTTCGTCCCTCCGGCTCGGCCATCGCCAGTACCAGCTTCCTCGCCTCCGGCACGGTCGGCGGGATCAGGCCGGCGCGGAGATCCCCCTTTTACCGCCTCTACCAGCTTCTTCTTCGCGGGCGGCAAGGTGTACGACGACCAGGAAGGCGTGGGCGAGCAGACAGAGGGTGATGTGCCGGTGCCAGGCACCCCACCTCCTCACCTCGTAGTGGTCCATGCCGACCTCGCCCTTGGCCTCGGCGAAGCACTGTTCTATGGCCCAACGGTCCTGGCACACTCCAACGAGTTCCTCCAGGGTCGTCTCTTCGGGACCGTAGGCTTGGTAGAAGCCGCGGTCTTCGGGGTCGTCGGTGCTCCTGCGGACCAAGAGCCAACGCCGCATGCCCTTCTCGGGGTCGGCCGCCAGGTCCAGACACGCCCATTCCCAGGGACGTCTGCCGCCGCTATCCTGCGCGGGACGCACCTCCGAGAACGCGTCCTCGGGCAGCCGCTCGACGTGCTGCTCTATCTTCTTCTTGGGATCTCCGAGTGGGACGGCGTTGGTCTTCGGGACCATTACCACATACGATCTGCCGCGCTCTTCCAGCCACTCCCGGAAGGCGTGCAAACGACCGTAGAAAGAGTCCGCGACCACCCACTTCGCGGGCGGTTCGGAGAGGCTCGGGTCGCCGTAGAAGCCACGCCCGGCGCGCAGGCGGAATAGGTCGTGGAGTAGAGGCTAGGAACTTCGTCCTTACTATGGGCACCTGGGGCGGAGGGAGCCAGTGGTGCAACCGGCTTTGTAGCGCGATCCACGAGAGGAGAGGTGTGGTGTCGTCTTCGGAACTCGTCCGGTGGGGTGGGCTGGCGGCCATGGGGGCCGGGGCGCTGTACATACTCGCCGAGTTTATGGACCTGTACAACTTCGTGCTAGCCGGCGGTGGGGAGCAGTTGAGCGACGTCATGGCGACGGCCCCCTACGCCGTCGAAGCGTTGCTATTACTCCTTGGCGATGTGCTGCTGCTCTTCGGGCTCTTCGGGCTGTACGTCCGCCAGTCCGAGGCCGCCGGGACCCTCGGGCTCGTCGGCTTCCTGGTGGCCTTCCTCGGCACGGCGCTGACCGTGGGGGTCGATTGGGATGGAGTATTCGTCGTGCCGATACTGGCGGACGCCGCCCCCGAGCTCCTCGACGCTGGCCCCCCCTTGGGGATCATACTGTCGCTCCTCACCTTCCTCGTCGGCTGGCTGATGTTCGGCGTGGCTGCCCTGCGCGCCCGCGTCTACCCGCGCTGGGCGGCGCTGCTGCTCATCGTCGGGGCGGTGGGTGCCGGCGTCCCGCTGTCCCTCAGTACCGTGCCCTTCGGGATCGCCGTGGCCTGGATGGGCTCGACCCTCTTCGCGGGGAGGAACACTTCGGCCGAGCAACCGGCGCGCGTGAGGTGAACTGCCGAGAAGACAAGAGGCTGTTGAAAAAACTCCCTTGCACCCAGTGTTGGCCTTCGAATGAGCCCCAGGTAGGTCGATATCGTGGCGTTAAGAACCCTGTTCGAGGCCTTGATCGCTCGGTAACCGTCTTTTTCAACAGGCTGGGGTCTTCTCGGAAACCGGGCTTCCGGTATACCCTATTCTTGGAAACCCGCCCCGAGGTCTTCAGCTACCGTCGTCGGCGGGTATATAGTCGAAGCGTAGGTAAGGTGAACCCGCCGGGGAAGGCAAAAATGAAGGAGGAGGACATTTCCGAGGAGCACGACGCGTCGTTCACCGAACCTGGATCTTCCGAGCCTATGGGAGAGCCTCTCGGACCGGACAAAATACTGTCCTTGGTCTGCGTGCTGTGGCTGTTGAACTCTGCCATTGGCGCGGTGGTCGCCCTCAGGGAACAGCTGCCAGCCGAGTGGATCGCGGGCGTCTACGTCGGGAGGGACGCCTCCGCAGAATTCTTCAAAGGAGGAGGCACAGCACTCTCGCCCGGGCTCATCATGCTGGCCATCCAAGCGATCTGCACTATATTCAGCACGCGCAGGGGTAGGGCTGGGATGGCAGGGTCCGCGGGGCTGACCCTGCTAGGCGCAGGTGGCACCATCGGGGTGCTGGTGGAGACAATAACTTACAGGGTTCTCTCCCCAAAGACCTTCGACCACCCGAAGGCGGCAATCGTGTTGGCGGCTATCTTCCTTGCGCCGCTGATGACTATCCTCAGCTGGAGGCGGCTGCGCGTGCTGAGGAGTGGTCGCTAAGAAGGCCGAGCGCTCAGAGCTTAGGTTAGCCTATAGGAGAGGCGGGTCACCACTATTCACGAACTGCCTAGAAGAAGTGAGCCTGTTGAAAAAGTCGCTGCCGGATCATTCTGAGGTCCCAAACCGGGCTCTGAAAGCCCGCAAACGAGGCTCTCGGTGCCCGAACGGAGGCCAGAAGAGAGACGCGAAGG
>JALZNL010000498.1 GCA_030857715.1 Actinomycetota bacterium
GATGCCCTCTGGGGCCAGTTCTCTGCCGAGGGTCTTGCCGAGGGAGATCAGGCCGGCCTTGGACGCGGCGTAGGCGGTGGCGTTCGGCCACCCGGTGACGCCCCACTCGGAACTGACGATGACTATGCGCCCGCCGCCGAGGCGCCTCATCTGCGGCAAGACGGACCGGATCAGGTAGAAGGTCCCCGAGAGGTTGGTCTCTATCTGACGCCACCAGTCGTCCGGGTTCTGTTCGAGGAAAGGCCCCATGGACATGTAGGCGGCATTGGCGACGAGCACCCCGATCGGGCCCGCGCTCCCCTCGACGGCCGCGATCATCCCCTCGACGGCTACCGGGTCAGAGACGTCAGCGATGGCGGGCACCCCGCCACAAGCCTCCACAACTTCGTCAATCTTTCCGGCGGGCTCGCGGCCGTTCACCGCGACCGTGGCGCCCTCGGCGGCGAGGCGCAACGCCGTGGCCCGTCCTATTCCCTGTCCGGCGCCAGTGACCAAGGCTACTGTTCCTTCGAGACGGTTACCGGTTCTCATCGTCAGATCACCGCCCCCGCGTTGGGCGAGAGGATCTGCCCACAGAAGAAGGTGCCTTCCTCGACGAGAAAAAGCACGGCCTCGGCGACTTCATTGGGGCGTACGAGACGGCGCAGCGGCAGTGTTTCCAGGAAGCCCTGGTCCCTCCACGGCGAGGTCGGTTCGAGCAGGGGGGTGTCGGTCGGGCCGGGGGCTACGCAGTTGACACGGATTCGTCTGTCCGCTACCTCGACGGCGAGACTCTTCGTGAAGCCTATGATTGCGCCTTTCGCGGCGGCGTAGTGCGCGTCTTCCGAGCCACCGCCGAGCGCAAGCTCGGACGAGACCGTGACTATGGTGCCCCCTCCTGCTTCCAGCATGCCCGGCAGCACGGCGGCGCAGGCATTGTAGGTACCACCGAGGTGAACACCGAGCATCCGGCGCCACGCCTCGAGCGTGATCTCCTGGACGGGGATCATCTCGTAGTAACCGGCCACGGTCACAAGCAGGGAGACGGGGCCAAGTTCCTCCGTCACGCGGTCTACGGCTTCGTGGACAGCCTGATGGTCGGAGACGTCTGCCGTAAGCGGAAAATCGGTATCGGACTCGCGCAGATCCAACCCCGCCACCCTATAACCCGTCCTGGAGAGTCGATCCGAGACCTCAGCGCCGATTCCGCTCGCCGCCCCGGTGACGACCGCTACGCCAACTTCACTGTTGGAGTTCACCACGCTAGGGTGCCCTCGTTCCCGTGCCTTCCGCGGTCCCGGGAGTGGTTTCCTCCGGCTCGTTGCGCGGGGTCAGGGCGATGTTGCCACGCAGCGGCAAGAACGAGGCCGCGCCAAGCACACCGAGCGCCAGGATCATGAAGAGAACGCCGTAGTTCTGATACCAGGGCAGGTCCGGGGTGCGCGGCCAGGCTATGTTCACTATCTGGAACGCGACCCACACGACGGCCAGCACGTTGACCAAAAGCCCTACGCCGCCGATGGAGAACCTTCCTGGCCGCCAGCGCCCGGTCAAACGGGCTATCAGGGCGGCGAGCAGGGGAAACAGGAAGGCCACGTAGAAGCCGCCGGTGGTGAAGCTGACAAGAGTCCCGTAGATGTCCGAGTTGGCGAGGAGGAAGAGTGCCGTCGTGACGACGGAGGTGAGGAGGATGGCGTTCACGGGGAGGCGGTCTTCCGTGGCAAGGCGCCCCAGAAAGCCCGAGGCTGGCAGCGCGCGGTCGCGGGCGAAGGCGAAGATTACGCGGGAGACGGAGGCCTGCAGGGCCATGAAGCTGGCGAGGAAACCGATGACGATTACGGCGAAGAGGGGTTTTGAGATGCCCGCACCGAGCTTGGCGGCCAGGGTGTCTGTTATGGGGTCACCGACGTTGCCCGCTACGACGTCGCCTATGTTCGGTATGGCTAGGATGATGGCGAGACCTGCATACATGACGATGAGGGCGACGCAGATCAACGACAGCAGTACGGCCTTTGGCACGTCGCGGTTCGGGTCCTCCACTTCCTCGGCCATTGCCCCGGCGCTTTCGAAGCCCACGAATGCCCAGCCTATGAAGGCCACGGCAGCGAGAAACGGACCCAAGAGGTAGGAGCCCTCGCCGGCCGTACCGAACGCGTCGAAGAGGACCGAGATGGAGTTTTCGCGATAGAAGAGGAGCAGCACCGTCCCGATGATTATGCTGCCCAGGATCTCGGCGGCGATGCTCAGGTAGACCATCAGTTTCAGGGTTCTGCGCCCGACAATGTTGGCAAGGGTGCCGACCAGCGTGACGCCGAGCGCAAAGAGCACGAGCGTGAGCGGGCTAGGGTCCGCGATGTCGAAGATCGCGGCGAGGAAACCCGCGGCGCCGTATGCCACGGCGGACATGGCGATCACGAGGGTCCACATGTACGCCCAGCCGGCGAACCAGCCGAAGCCGTTACCCATGATCTGCCGCGACCACTGGTAGACGCCACCGGCAAGGGGCCAGATGGAGGCCAGCTCGGCAAATACCAGGGCGACAAGCATCTGGCCGGCAAGCACCACGAGGAAGCCCCACCAGAAAGCCGGTCCGCCGGCCGCGAAGGAGAGCGCGAAGATCCCGTACAAAGCGACTATGGGTGAGATGAAGGCAAAGGCCAGCGCGAAGACCGACCAAAGATTGAATCCACGTTTGAGCGTCTGCTCGTACCCGTAGCGGGCGAGTTCCTGCGCCGCGGAGCTGTCGTCTCTTGCTCGTGTCTCTTCCACTCCGATCCCTTCCCTGGAAAGCGCTACACCGATCCGTCCATTATGAAGCCAGGCCGACTCTTCTAGCTCCGGCGATCAGGCTCAAGAATTCGAAAGCGACGTTAGCCGCAAGAAGCGACGT
>JALZNL010000499.1 GCA_030857715.1 Actinomycetota bacterium
GGATCTTCGAGCTCGGCGAAACGGTGGCCCGTCAGGTGATGGTCCCCCGTCCGGACGTGGCGACGCTTGCGGCGGGCACGACCCTCTCGGAGCTGGCCCGCGTAGTCGCCACGGGTCACCACACCCGCTATCCGCTGCACGAGGACGGGGACCCCGGCCGGATCGTGGGCGTGGTGCACGCCAAGGACGTGCTGCGGGCCGCCGAGGAGGCCCAGAGCTTCCGGGCCGAGGTTGAGGCCCGCGAGTTGATGCGCCCCTTCGTTACCGTCCCGGAGAACAGGCTCTTAGAAGACGTCCTGGCGGAATTTCGCCGGCGCAACGTCCACATGGCGGTGGTCATAGACGAGTGGGGCTCCTTCGAGGGGATCGTCACCATCGAGGACATCCTGGAGGAGATCGTCGGCGAGATCCACGACGAGTTCGACGAGGAGGAGCCGGCGGTGAGGAGGTTGCCGGACGGCTCCTACTCTCTCAAAGGCAGGGTCGGGCTCCGGGAGGCCGGCGAGGCCCTGGGCCCGGGCTTCGAGGCCGAAGGGTTCGACACCGTGGGCGGTTTGGTACTGGGCCTCCTGGGCCGACCGCCCGAAGAAGGCGACGAGGTCTGGGTCGGCAACCGCGCGCTACGCGTGGAGAGCGTGGACGGCCTGCGCGTCGAGCGCATCACCGTCCGGGAGGAGCCTGGGGAGTCTCGGCCCCGGGGCGGCGACCGGCGCAGGATCTTCGTGCGGCCGGATGACTCCGGCCCCGAAGAGCGCCGCGCCGTACTGAGCAGGGTCGAAAGCCTCCTGGACGAGGGCCCGGGCTCGGAGGTCGAGGTCGTGCTCGCGGGGGAACAGGTCGCCGCATCCCGGGCCAACCTGCTCGGCCTCCTGACGGGCCGCGCCCTCGGCGTGGCCGTCTGCGGCGACACCCTGAGGGTGTGGCGACCGGGGATCTCCCCCGGGCTCCGGGGATTGCGGGCCGGGAGAAACGGTCGCCCCGACGGGGGAAGGCGAAGGGGGCGGCGATGAGCTTCGTCGACAGGTACTGGGAGTGGAGGCGCCGGCGCGCCCTGGAGGCTCCCCTGGGAGGCCAGGAGCGCGCCCGCGACCTGGCGCTCGTCGCGGAGGTCGTCATGGAGCACCGCGGCGTTACCGGGCGTCCACAGGGACAGGAACAAGCGCCGCCGGCCGACCAATCCCCGGCGGCGTCCGAGCTGTCTGTTTCTGCTCCGTCGCGGGCCACCCGAAGCGGCCGCCGGAAGTCCTGGAAGACTCCGGTACGGTGGACCGGGGGCGACGGGCAAACCGGGGCAAACGGCGCCGGTTACTCGGCGGTCCTGGCGGCCATAGACGGGACGAGTTCCTCTGCGGAAGTCGGCCGGCACGCCGTACGCCTGGCCGAGAACCTCGGGGCGAAGCTGTTCGTGTTGAGCTTCGTCAACGCGCGGCCGGCGTCCCGCATGGGCGTCTACCGTTCCCTGGCCCTGGCGGAGTTGGAGCGCGACAGTCGGGAGGCGGCGCGGCGGACGGAGGAGATGGCCGAAAAGAGCGGCGTCGAATGCAAGACGCGGCGGGCGCTCGACCCATGCCCCTCCCGGGCCGTGGTCGCCGCGGCCGAGGAGGTGGGGGCGTACTGCGTCGTGATCGGCTCCCCCGGCGCCTCGGTGGTGGACCGCCTCCTGGACCGGGCGGTCGGCGCAGTGTACGAGAAAGTGCTCCGCGAGGCCGAATGCCCCGTGTTCAGCGTTCACCGGTGAGCTCGAACACGACTGTGGTGAGCGGCAAAAAGAAGGGGCGACGAACCTTACAAGGAGCGTGGTGTTTTGGGGTTTCTTGACGGAGAGCTGCTCGCCCGCTTCCTAGGCGTGCTCGCCATCGACCTCATCCTCTCAGGCGACAACGCCGTGGTCATCGCCCTGGCCGTCCGGCAACTCGAGGGCAAGGCGCGCCGTAGGGCCATCTTCTTCGGCGCCGGCGGGGCGGTGGCGCTCAGGCTCCTCTTCGCCGCCGTAGTCACCTTCCTGCTGCGGATACCGCTGTTGCGGGCGGTGGGCGGCATCCTCCTGCTGTGGATCTCCTGGAGGCTCACCGGCGACGAGACGGGCGAGGACGCGGGCAGCGTCCGGGCCGGCGGCAGCATGAGACAGGCCGTGGGGATCATCATCGTGGCCGATTTGGTGATGTCTTTCGACAACGTGGTCGCCCTGGTCGGGGTCTCGGGGGGCAACATGTGGCTGCTGGTGTTCGGCCTGGCGCTCACCATCCCCCTCATCATCTGGGGCAGCACGCTCCTCAGCCGCCTGATGGACCGCTTCTGGTGGCTGGTCTACGTCGGGGCAGCCGTCCTCGTCTACGTCGCCGTGGAGATGATCTTCGAGGACCCGATCATCCACGGCTTCGTCGGCGAAGCGCTGAAGGGCCTGGAGACCCTCGTAGGGCTTGCCCTCACGGCCGCCTTCGTGGCCTTTGCCCTGTGGCGGCGTGCGAGGCGGCCCTGATCCGCCGGCTTCTCGGAAGGGTGATCGGCGGGGTGTACGAGAAGGTGCTCCGCCGGGCCGGGCGCCCCGTCCTAGCGTTCGTCAGGTGCCCGGCTCCGGGTGGCCCGATAGGCCCAGTGACGGAATTTCCCGTCACCGGGCGGGGCTCTACTAACCTGCGGTAGGGTGAGAAAGTTACGCTGGCGAAGCGAGAACCGAGGCAGGCACGGGGTCAACGAAATTCGCAATCGGGCGCGTGCGACCGAGTAGCACGGCGACGATTACCCCGGCCCCGACGAGGGTCCAGCCGAGGGGACCAGGCACGGTCAAGCTGAGGAAGTCGCGCAGAGGCCTTACGGTCAGGGCTGCCAGGAGCAGGCCGGCGGAGCCTGCCACGGCGCCGAGCACG
>JALZNL010000066.1 GCA_030857715.1 Actinomycetota bacterium
CCCCGATCTGGTCCATCCTCAACCACATGGCCGAGAAGGGAATAGAGCGGAAAGCCACCTACTACTACGGGGCCAGGACGAAGAAGGACCTCTTCTACCTCGACGAGCTAGCAGCGTTAGAGGAGAAGCTGCCCGGTTTCAGGTTCGTGCCGGCGCTCTCGGAGCCGGAGGACGACGACGAGTGGGAAGGGGAGACGGGTTTGATCACGGACGTCCTCGAGCGACTCGAAGGGGACCTGAGCGAGACGGAGGCATACCTGGCCGGCCCGCCCCCCATGATCGACGCCGCGATCCCTGTGATCGAGACGAAGGGCGTCGCCCGGGAGAGCATCTACTTCGACAAGTTCACTACCACGGGGGAAGCGGAGGGGTCCAAAAAGAAAGAAGTGAAAGGCCCGGAGTCCCCCGGATGAATCCGATAAAGAAAGGAGGCACCTATGTTCTGACGAGCATAAGGTAGCTTGTTCCGGAGATCATCGTACGGACAGCAAAGATCAATAGGGAAAGGCTGGTTGTCTGTCTGTGAGTGAGGAAAAGGCAATTACCGAAGCGGCGGGACGGGGAACGAGGAGCATACCCCCCATTCGGTTGACGGATGCGGAAGCTGGTGCGGCCGAGTTCGCGGGGTCCGGCAGCCGGACCTACAACTACTTCGAACCCAAGGGGCGTCGCGCCACCAAGTACGAGGACGTGACCGTTGACGTCCAGCCCGACCCCGACAGGTATCTAACGCAGGGTTGGATCCTCGGGTGGCCCAACGGCGATCTGGGCTACGACGCGAAATGGACGGGCATAAAATCATCCAACTGGCACGAGTTCCGCGACCCCAATGAGGAGTGGGAGAAGACCTACTACGTCAACAACTCGAACTCCGTCCGCCAGATCACGCAGAGCATCGAGAACGCCAAGTCCGAGAACGTGTTCCAGTACTGGAACAAGAGTTGGCTCCCGATCCTCGCCAAGCACATCAGCGCCTGGTCGCACGTGGATCACGGCCTCGGGATGTACGTCTTCATGCCGGCGCAGCGGGCCGCCATGAGCAACATGCTCAACAACGCCATCGCCGTCAACTGCATGCACAAACTGCGCACCGCCCAGGACATCATGCTCTACAACCTGGAGCTCAGCGAGGTCTTTTCCGAGGACGAGTTCGATCCGACCATCCATAAAGAAGTCTGGATGGACGATCCATCCTGGCAGGGCGTGCGCGAGAACGTGGAGCGCATAATCAACGCCAAAGACTGGGCCGAGACCACCTTCGCCGCCAACGTTATCCTGGAGCCGCTCGTCGGCGAGCTGTTCCGCAGCCAGTTCGCGATGCGGTTCGCCCCCCTGCACGGCGATTCCCTGACCGGCTCGGTGATCGGGGTGAGCGAGAGGGAGTTCAACGAGCGCGACCTCCGCTACACCAAGGAGATGTTCCGGGTCATGGGCGAGGACGAAGTCCACGGCGAGGAGAACCGCCAGCTCATGCAGGAGTGGCTCGCCCGCTGGACACCCTACAGCGTCGCCGCCGCCAAGGGACTCGCGCCCATCTGGTCCGAGCCCGAGGTCAAGCCGGTCAGCTTCGAGGATTCCTACGACAGGGTCAAGAGCCGCTTCGAGGAAATCCTCTCTGATCTCCAACTCCAGTTGCCAGAGGAGGTGACCCTGTGAGCGAAAAACCAACCGAAGAACGGTTCGAGAACGACCGTACCTCGTCGAACAGGTGCGGCGTCACGATGAGCGCCAGCGTCGAAGGCAACATCATCGCCGAGGTAATGGGCGAGAAACCGGGTGTTGAGGTCGTCAAATATCCGGCCATGATCCGGATCGATTCCGACGATAAGCTCGAGTTCGACATGGACGAGATAGCCGAGGCCCTGGGCGTGGAGGAGTTCACCCCCGAGGACTTCGAGATCGAAACCTCCACCCACTACGGGCGAATGGTGAAACAGGACGATAGCGTACTCCTGTTCGCCAACCCCGAAGATGCCGCCGAGGCTATCGGTTTCGAGCTACCGGAGGTAAAGCAGTAGCTGCTCGCTGAACCAAAGCGTAGCTTAAGAAGAGGGTGGCAGGTTCGCTAACATGGACCGGCCACCCTCTTACGGTGGCGACGTGCGAAATGGTGAAGTTCGATTGCTGGCGTTCGGGGCGGTAGAGACGGACAGCTCCGGTAAGATCCGGTCTGGGCGCCGACGCCCTGCACCTCGTGGAGTTCGCGACCCGGGTCGACTGCTACTTCCGGCTCGACCGGCGAACCGAAGGAATGCACAACGACCGACCTGTGTTGGCCCAGGAGATCGAAGCCCTCGCCGGCATCTACGCCGCTTGTCGCAGGCGAGCACCTGGGTCCCATCACCTTCGGCCCGGCCTTGCCGCTCGACGAGCAGGCCCAGGCGACTTTGCGCAGTAAGTCCGGGAAAGTCGTAGACGCCTTACGGCCGGTGGGAGAGCGCCCGGACGACCTTCCGGGGGGTCGGGAGGCGTTCCAATCCGGGCCACCCACGGCTGAGTAGCCCGCCGCCGCCTCCGACGTAGGAGATGATCACGGACGTAGGGCCGTCGTCCCCGAAGCTGACCATCAGATAGTATTTAACGTGCCCCCCGATGACCGCGCCGGACGACGCGTCCTCCGCCCGAACCTCCCATCCCAGCCGGGCGAGCGCCCCGCGTACCTCCGCCCTGCTCTCCTCATGAGACGCCACACGTCCCCCTGTACCCGGACGCCCGTCGGGTCCGGCTAACCGTCGCCCATCCGCCGCGGCAGGTCCCGCTCCTTGAGCTCCAACAGTCCGTCCCGGAACTCCTCCGGGGTGGTGGATCTCTCGAAAAGACCGGCAATGTCCTCTATGTCCCGGCGGTTCATCAGGAGGTACTCCCAACCGTCCTTGGTGTGCAGGCCCTCGAAGGCGCAGACCGCCATCGCCACAGTGTTCCACGGGTCCTCCGTCCCGTTCTCGTGGCACATGTAAAGCATCCTACCCACCTTGAGGGTGCGCTCCCCGAACTCCCTGGGCTCTGTGTGCCTGTTCGCGTGATCCCCTAGCATCCCCGGCTCCTTTCACGGATGGGCGGCGGAAGACCGTCGTGTCCCCCGACGAACGTCCCTCGCTTGCTACAGTCTATACAGGGTGGATGCCCATGTCCCCGTCCTCCGGCGTTTTTCTTACATTGTCGGAAAGCAGAGGGCTTTGTTGCCCCGGGCTCGGGGTTGACCCTATAATCATTTATGTTCCAACTTGGGAAGGGAGGAAGCAGGTTCGAGGATTCACGCACCCTCTGAGCACCGGGTAAGCAATTTTTCCTGCCTGGTTTATGCGTAGTTATGAGGGATACGTCCGACTAGAAGGCAACGTATCCGCATCCGTGAGAGGAGATCTCTTGTACGAAAAGGACGGCGAGAAGTATTTTGTGGTGGACGGGCACGTCCATTACTGGGACGCCAGCCCGGAGAACACGTCCAACAGGTACGGCGAGGGCTTCATAAACTGCTTCTACGACTACCACAAGAACCTGAGCCCCGAAGAGTACGTCTGGGACTACGACAAGTACCGCAAGTACTCCAAAGAGGACATGATGCACGACCTCTTCGAGGTCGGCCACGCGGACAAGGCAATCTTGCAGGCGACGTACCTCACGGATTTCTACAGCAAGGGCTTCAACACCACCGAGCGCAACGCCATTATGCGCGACGAGCATCCTGACAAGTTCATCCTGAACGGCTCCTTCGAGCCCCGGCGCGGCGAGGCGGGCCTGCAGGACTTCCAGCGCAAATTCGAGAAGTTCAACTTCACGGGCGTCAAGCTGTATACGGCCGAGTGGCACGACGACTCGCGGGGCTGGAAACTCGACGACTACTGGTCCATGAAGCACCTGGAGAGGTGCGTGGAGCTCGGCTTGAAGAACATTCACGTCCACAAGGGGCCGACGATCTGGCCTCTCAACAAGGACGCCTTCGACGTGGCAGACGTCGACCGGGTTGCCAGCGAGTTCCCGGACCTGAACTTCGTCGTCGAGCACGTCGGGCTACCGAGGCTCGAGGACTTCTGCTGGATCGGGACGCAGGAGCCCAACGTCTACGGCGGGCTCGCGGTTGCGATGCCGTTCATCCACGCCAAGCCCAGGTACTTCGCCCAGATCATCGGCGAGCTCCTGTACTGGCTCGGGGAGGACCGCATCCTCTTCGCCAGCGACTACGCGCTCTGGCAGCCCAAGTGGCTCGTGGAGATGTTCGTTGACTTCAAGTACCCGGAGGACGCGGAGTTCGACGACTACGACGAGATCACGCCTGACATCAAGCGCAAGATCCTCGGCCTGAACGCCGCCGCCCTCTACGACATCGAGGTCCCCGCGGAGATGCAGGCCGTGACCGCCGACCAGAGCACCGGCCCGGTTGCCGCCGAGCCGGTCTCCCCCGCCTGATGCCTAGCCGCCAAGTGGTCCTGGACGCCCTCTCGGGCGTCCGGGACCCGGAGCTCGACGAACCGATCACCGACCTTGACTTCGTCTCTTCGTTGGAGATCGAAGATGCCGCCGCCACCATCCGGCTGCGCCTGCCGACGTACTTCTGCGCCCCGAACTTCGCGTACCTGATGGTCGCCGACGCCCAGGCGGCGGCGCTCTCCGTGCCTGGCGTGGAGCGGGCGACGGTCTTTCTGGACGACCACTACGCCTCAGAGGAGATCAACGGCGGCGTCAACGGGCAGTACGGCTTCGACGGCGCCTTCCCCAAAGAGACGGAGAGCCCAGACCTCGAAGAGCTCCGCACCACCTTCAGGCGCAAGAGCTTCGTCTCCCGCCAGGAGCAGCTCTGCCGGACCTTGAGGGCGGACGGCCACTCATCTGAGGAACTCGCCAACATGAGGCTGGAGGACCTTCCCCCCTCCGACGAGTTCGAGAAGTACCTGGAGCGCAGGGCGGAGCTCGGCCTCGACGTCTCGGCCGAAGCGCCGCTCGTCGTGGACCCTGACGGCAAGCGGGTGCCCGAGGAGGCGGTCGTGCAGCACCTGCGGTTCGCGAAGACCGTGAGGGTGAGCATCGAGGGGAACGCGAGCCTCTGCCGCGGGCTCCTCTCCACCCGCTACGGCATCCCCGAGAGAGAGGAGAAGACCGCATGAAGGCGGCCCGGCTACACAGCTACAGCGAGTATCTGAAAATCGACGAGGTCGCGGAACCGGAGATCGAGGGCCCGCTGGACGTGATCGTAAGGATCGGCGCCGCGGGGCTGTGCCGTACCGACCTGCACCTCAAGGATGGGGATTTCCGGGAGATCCATAAGCAGGCGGGTGTTGGGCTGCCGCTCACGCTTGGCCATGAGAACGCGGGCTGGGTGCACGAGGTCGGATCTGCGGTGACCAACGTCGAGGTGGGCGACGCCGTGGTCGTGCACCCGCTGATCACCTGCGGGCTGTGCCGCGCGTGCCGCGCGGGCAAAGACATGCAGTGCGAGGAACAGGCCTTTCCGGGGCTGTTCGTAGACGGGGGCTTTGCGGACCTCCTGAAGACCCACGCCCGGTCGGTGATTAAACTGGATCCCGGCCTAGAGCCCAGGGACATAGCGGCCCACGCGGACGCGGGCCTGACCGCCTACCACGCGGTAAAGAAGGCCAAGGACATACTCTATCCTGGTACGACGGCCGTGGTGATCGGTGCCGGCGGCCTCGGCCACATTGCCGTCCAGTGCCTCAAGGCGCTTACCCCGGCCGAGATAGTGGTTGTCGACAAACTGGAGCCCGCCTTGGAGCTCGCCCGGGAGATAGGCGCGGACCACACCGTCCTCGCCGACGGCGGGGAGGTCGATGCGGTCGCGGAGCTCACCGACGGCAAGGGGGCTGAGGCGGTCATCGACATCGTCGCCGAGCAGGGCGTCGAAAAAGTGGCCCCGCAGATGGTCCGGGACGCCGGCACTTACTACGTCGTCGGATACGGTGGGGCGCTCGACGTACCCACCCAGGCCATGATCCTCAGGGAGATCAGCATCGTGGGTAATCTGGTCGGTACCTACAACGACCTCGCCGAGCTCATGACGCTGGCCGCGCAGGGTAAGGTAACGTTGCACACCTCCACCTATCCCCTCGATGCGATCACAGACGCAATGGTCGACCTGGAAAGAGGGAACCTCCGGGGACGCGGCATCCTCATCCCCGAAACCGCCGCCTGAACCAGCTCCGGCACGGGCCGCAACACCCAACCGAGAACCCGGGGCGCCGGCAGTCCGGCGCCCCCAAGCACCACTGACGAAGCCGTTTCGCAGCGGCGGAAAGGTTCCATCGTGGCGCACAAGAAGCTGAAGTTCGACACCGACGCCCGCCGGGCGCTGGAGAGGGGCGTCAACAAGCTCGCGGGCGCCGTGAGGGTCACGCTCGGCCCCAAGGGGCAGTACGTGGTCCTGGGCCAGGCGTTCGGCACGCCGACGATCACCAACGACGGCGTGACGATCGCCCGCCAGGTGGAGCTCCGGGACGTCTTCGAGAACCAGGGCGCCCAACTCGTTTTAGAGGTCGCGACCAAGACCAACGACGTTGCCGGCGACGGGACGACGACCGCCCTCGTGCTGGCACAGAAGATCGTATCCGAAGGCCTCAAGAATGTGGCCGCCGGCGCGAACCCCGTCATCCTGCGGGGCGGTATCGAGAAGGCCGTCGAGGCCGCGGTGGGTTCGATCCGGGATCAGGCGCGTGAGATCTCCGGCCGTGACGAGATCTCGCGGGTCGGCGCCATCAGCGCCCGCTCCCAGGAGATCGGTAACGTCATCGCCGACGCCATCGAAAAGGTCGGCAAGGACGGCGTCGTGAACGTCGAGCAGGGCCAGACCCTCGGCATGGAGCTGGAGTTCACGGAAGGGATGCAGTTCGACAAGGGCTACGTCTCCCCTTACTTCGTCACCGACCAGGAGACGATGGAGGCCGTACTCGACGAACCCTACATCCTCTTCGCAAGCCAGAAGATCGGCAACGTCACCGACCTCCTGCCGGTGCTCAACGCCGTGGTCCAATCGGGCAAACCGCTCCTCATAATCTCCGACGACCTCGAGGGCGAGGCCCTGTCGGCCCTTATCGTCAACAAGGTGCGCGGGACCTTCTCCGCGGCAGCCGTGAGGGCGCCAAGCTTCGGCGACCGGCGCAAGAGGATGCTAGAGGATATCGCGATCCTCACCGGCGGAGAGGTCATCACCGCGGAGCTCGGCCTCACGCTTGAGAACACGCGCATCGATCAGCTCGGCAGGGCCCGTCGGGTCGTCATCACCAAAGACAACACCGTCCTCATCGACGGCACAGGCGACCCCGAGAAAATCGCCGGCCGCACGCACCAGATCCGGAACGAGCTGGAGCTTACCGAGTCGGACTTCGACCGCGAGAAGCTCCAGGAGCGCCTCGCCAGGCTCGCGGGCGGCGTCGCGATCATCAAGGTGGGCGCCGCGACCGAGACGGAGCTAAAGGAGAAGAAGCACCGCGTGGAGGATGCCCTATCGGCGATCCGGGCGGCCCTGGAAGAAGGCATCGTCCCGGGCGGCGGCGTGGCGTTCCTGCGTGCCCAGGAGGCGGTCGGCGAGATGCTCGGCACGCTCGACGGCGACGAGAAGACCGGGGCGACGATCGTGCATCGGGCCCTGGAGGAGCCGATCCGCCAGATCGCCGCCAACGCCGGCGCCGACGGGTCGATAGTGGTGTCGCGGGTAAGAGACCGGGGCGGCGACGTCGGCTTCAACGCGCTTACCGGCGAGTACGAGGACCTCATCTCCGCCGGCGTGACCGACCCGACGATGGTCTCCCGCTCGGCCCTGCAGAACGCCGCCTCGATAGGCTCCCTGATCCTGACCACCGAAGTCGTCGTCGCGGAACCCCAGGAGGGGGGCGGCGCGGCGACCGTCTCCCGCGCCGGCCACGACATGGATTTCATGTAGGCATCAGGCTACAGGTTTCAGGTATCAGGTTCTTCATCTCCGAATGCGATGCTGGTGGGCGATTCTTGGGCTCTGTCGCGCGAGCGTCGTTCCGTGGTGGCCGGCTCTCTGAGATGCCCGGTCACCGGGCGATCGAGGCCGCGGTAGGCACGTTGGCAGCGGCGCGACCCCGATGTTTCAGTCGTTCTAACCGGCCAGCTAGTCCCTGCCATCATTCCGGGCGCCTACCGCGCAATCCGGATCCTGATACCTTGTAGCCTTTACTTCAGGTCGCGGGCGGCGGGGAACCCCGCAAGCCCTTCCGCTTCGAGTACGGCGCGCACGATCGCCCGCTGCATGACCCGCGCCCCCCACACCCCGACGATGTCCGTCGCCACCTCGACATTGCCCGCGGACGCGGCGAAGACGACGTCGCCATCCACGGTGGTATGGACGGGGTGGACGGCGCGCGCCAGCCCGTCGTGGGCCATCTGGGCGACTTTTACCGCCTGCGGTTTGCTCAGGCTGGCGTTGGTCGCCACGACGCCTAGAGTCGTGTTCTCCCCCCACCGGAGCCGCGAGACCGCCTGCGGCAGCAGGTGCGCCGTATCGCCCGGCACGCCGTCCTCCAGGCGAGGACCCGCGAGGGTTTCGTTCGTCTCGGGGTCGCGCACGTCGCCGAAGGCGTTGACGGCGGCGAGAGCCGCGACTATCAAACCATCCTCCAGCTCGACGGAGGCGCTCCCGACGCCGCCCTTCATCGCCCGGTCCATGCCGAGCACCTTCCCGACGCTCGCGCCGGTCCCAGCCCCGACGCTCCCCTGCTCGAAGTCTGCGGCCTTTGCCGAGGACGCCGCCTCGTAGCCCATCGCCGCGTCGGGACGCGCGGCCGGGTCCCCCACCACGAGGTCGAAGAGGACTGCCGCTGAGACGAGCGGGATGCGGGCGACGCCGATGTCCAGGCCGACGCCCTTCTCCTCAAGGAAGCGGACGACGCCGTCCGCGGCGGCCAGGCCGAAGGCGCTGCCGCCGGTCAGGAGGAGGCCGTGGGTGCCCCTGACGGCCCCGATGGGCCCCAGGCGGTCCGTCTCGCGGGTGCCGGGCGAGGAACCCCGCACATCAACGCCCACGACGGCGCCGTCCGGGTCTTCGAACAGGACGACCGTACACCCGGTGATACCCTCGCGGTCGGTGGCGTGGCCG
>JALZNL010000500.1 GCA_030857715.1 Actinomycetota bacterium
CGACGAAGCCTTCGCCGCCCGCATGGGGGCCGTGGAACAACACCACATGCTCCGCTACCTCACGCGCATCCCGATGGAGGGACGGGTGACGGTCGGCCTGGCGGACACCCCGGTCGAGAGCCCGTTTGGCCCCATAAGCGGACCCGAAAACGTCTTCGACTTCCGCACGCGCCGCTACTCGGATGTTACCCTCACCGTGCGCGGACCTGGCGCGGGCCCGGAGCGCACCGCGAGCGGCGTGGTCTGGGACCTCCTGGACATCGCCCACAGGGCGCTGCAAGACGACTAAGAGATCCAAAAGGGAGGCCGAGATGGGCGAAGGATACACGGTAGCAGTAGTCGGGGCGGGCCTGGTGGGCGACCGGATCGTCGCCGAGCTCAGGCGCCGAAACTTCCCCCTGAAGGACCTCCGCATACTTGCCCGCACCGCCAGGACCGCGACGCTCGCCGGCGAAGAGTTCGACGTCGAGGTGGCCGAGCCCGAGGCGTTCGAGGGCGTGGACATCGCCTTCTTCGCCGGCACGGAGGGCGAGAAGGGCGCCGCAGTCCAACTCGCCGGGGAGGCCATCTCCAGGGGCGCCGTCGTCATAGACAACGGCAGCGACTTCAGGATGGACCCTGACGTGCCGCTCGTCGTGCCCGAGGTCAACGCGGAGGCGGCGAAGGACCACGACGGCCTGATCGCCAACGCCAACTGCTCCACAACGCAGATGGTAGTGACGCTCGCCCCGCTGGCCCGCGAGTTCGGTCTCGAGAAAGTAGTCGTCTCGACCTACCAGGCGGTCTCCGGCTCGGGCCGGGGCGGGGTGGAGGCGCTGGAGGACGGGCGCGAGGGGGTCTACCCCAAGCCCATAGACCGCAACGCCATCCCGCTCATCGGGGGCATCGGGGACGACGGGTACACCACCGAGGAGACCAAGATGCGTCTTGAGACCCGCAAGATCATGGGCCTCCCCGACCTCGAAGTCTTCGCCACCACGGTCCGCATCCCCGTCCACACCGGCCACTCCGAGAGCGTCTACGTCGAGCTCGCACGGGAGACCAACCTCGAAGAGGTCCTCGAAGCGTTCCGCTCCGCTCCCGGCGTGGTCTTCTCCGGTGACGCGGACGACTTCCCGACGCCGCTGGAGGCAGCCGGGGACCCGAACACCTTCGTGGGCCGGGTACGCGTTGAGGGCAACGTCGTGCAGTACTGGTGCGTCTCGGACAACCTGCTCAAGGGGGCGGCGACCAACGCCGTCCAGATCGCCGAAGAGCTCGTCGGCGTCCGCGTCTAGCCACTGGTGCCAGGCACGCGGGTCCGCGAGGCGTCGGAGGAGGACGTCCCGCTAATCCTCTCGTTTATCCGCGAGCTCGCCGAGTACGAGAAGCTCTCCCGCGAGGTCGTGGCGACGGAGGAGGGGTTGCGGGAGAGCCTGTTCGGGGAGCGTCGGTACGCGGAGGTCCTGATCGCCGAGCACGACGGGTCCCCGGCGGGCTTCGCGCTCTTCTTCCACAACTTCTCGACGTTCCTCGGCAAGCCGGGGATCTACCTGGAAGACCTGTACGTGAATCCGGTGTTCCGCGGGACCGGGATCGGGAAGAAGCTGCTGGTCCATCTGGCGCGCCTGGCGAAGAGACGCGGATGCGGGCGACTGGAGTGGTGGGTCCTGGACTGGAACGAGCCGGCCATAGGCTTCTACGAGAGCCTGGACGCTACGGCGATGGACGACTGGACGGTCTACCGACTTGCGGGTAAGGCCCTGGAGGATCTCGCGTCCGGCGCCTGACGGCGGCTGCTCACCAGGGAGGCCGTCTCCGCAAAGCCCCTTCTAGCGCACGGCCTTCTTCTCGAAAGCCCCGACGTCGCACCTGGAATTCCCCTTACCGTCGCCGTCCTGGGGGCGGCGTTTGCCGCGCTGGTCGGTGCCTGGGCAGCCGCCTGCGGCCCCGCGGTCCACGGCGCTGCTGCCCTTGAGGACGGCGTGGGTCTGCGTGGGACCGCCGTTGCTTGCCAGCGGCCCCAGGCCGGGAACCATGACGAGCGACTGGTCGCCCGGTTTGTTGAAGGCGGCCGTGGCGTTGCCGTCCCCTATCCGGTTGAAGCCCTTGGACAAGAAGGTGTTGATCCCGGCTCCGAGTACGAAGTCTACGTCGGAGTTGGTGTTGGCGGAGACGATGCTGGAGCGGACTTGGGTTTTGGTGGCGTTGTCCCCGCTGCTGGCCACGCCGCTGCCATTTCCGGAGAGGGTAGCACCGTTGTTGGTTATGGTGCTGTGTTGGATGGTGGTGAGGCCACGGGTGTTGTAGATCCCGCCTCCCCTAACATCGGCGGTATTGCCAGAGATGGTGCTGTTCCTTATGGTGGTGGTTATGCCCGTGAGGTCGGTACCCGAGGAGATCCCGCCGCCGCTGAAGCCCTTGTTGGCGCTCACGGTCGAGCGGTTCAGCGTTAGTATGCTATTGAAGTTGTAGATGCCGCCGCCGAACCCATCGGTCGCTGTGTTGGCGCCGACGGTGGAGTCGTTGAGCGTGATGGTGCCGCCCTCGCTGTAGATACCGCCGCCGCTACCTAGGGTGACGGCCTTGTTGGCGCTGACGGTCGAGCGGTTCAGCGTTAGGGTGGCGTTGCTGGCGTTGTAGATCCCGCCGCCGTTGCCGGTGTCTTGTTGGGTGCCGAGCGCCTGGTTGTCCGTCACGGTCGTGTCGTTGAGCGTGAGGACGGCCCCGGGGTTGTTGAGGATGCCCCCGGCGTTGTTCGGAGACCTCCCGCCGCTGATCGTGATCCCCTTGATCGTGGCCTTCGACCCGCTGAAGATCTGGAAAACCCGCAGCTGCACGCTTTGCTTCACG
>JALZNL010000501.1 GCA_030857715.1 Actinomycetota bacterium
CGAGAACCCCATAGCCATCTACCACGACCCCGACCTCCCGCCGACCCACCACTACCTCGCCGCCTACTGGTGGCTTATAGAAGAGTTCGGCGCCGACGCCGTCGTCCACCTCGGAAAGCACGGGACCTTGGAGTGGCTGCCGGGCAAGTCGCTCGGCCTCTCATCCTCGTGCGCCCCGGACGCAACCTTGCGCGACGTGCCGCTCTTCTACCCGTTCGTCGTCAACGACCCCGGCGAGGGTACGCAGGCCAAGCGGCGGGCGCACGCGACGGTGGTGGATCACCTGATCCCCCCGATGACCCGCGCCGACACCTACGACGACCTGGCAAAACTCGAACAACTCCTGGACGAGTACTACCAGGTCGAAACCCTGGATCCCTCCAAACTCCCCGCCATCCGCGTCCGCATCTGGGAGACCCTCCGCGACGCCGAGCTCCACCGCGACCTCGGCGTCGAGGAACAACCAGAAGAGTTCGGCGACTTCCTCAACCACGTGGACGGCTACCTCTGCGAGATAAAGGATCTCCCCATCCGCGGCGGCCTCCACGTCCTCGGAGAGACGCCGGAAGGGGAGCCCCTCCGCCACCTCATAGCCCAGATACTGCGCATCGGTGTCGGACAAGTGTCCGGATTACGCCGGGCCATTGGTGATGCTTACCGCCTGGACGAGCGGAGCCTCTCTGAGAACGGTGGCAGGAGGGTGGAGGCGCCGGCGGCGCTCGTGGAACGGTTCCCGGGGGTGGTGGTGACGGGGTCGGACCTGATCGAACGCCTCGAAGATGCGCAGCAGGCCCTGGTGGCGGCGATGGAGGGGCGCGGCTGGGATGTGGGGGTGGTCGGGAAGGTCTGCGAAGAGACCTTGGGCGTCTCCGACCCGGGCGTGGAGCGGTCGCTTCGGTTCGCGGCGGAGGAGGTCGTGCCGCGGCTGGCGCGGACACCCGAGGAGATGGGGAACCTGCTCGGGGGCCTGGAGGGCGGGTACGTGCCGGCGGGCCCGTCCGGCTCCCCGACGCGCGGGCTCGTCAACGTGCTGCCGACGGGACGCAACTTCTACTCCGTTGACCCGAAGGCGTTGCCGAGCGCGCTCTCGTGGGAGGTGGGCCAGGAGTTGGCCGGCGACCTCCTGCGGCGGTACCTGGAAGAAGAGGGACGGTACCCGGAGACCGTCGGGATCGTGGCGTGGGGGACGGCGGCGATGCGGACCCAGGGGGACGACATCGCGGAGATACTCGCGCTGCTCGGCGTCAGGCCCGTCTGGAACGAGGAGTCGCGGCGGGTTACGGGGTTGGAGGTCATCCCGATAGAAGATCTCGGACGGCCCCGGATCGACGTTACGGTCAGGATCAGCGGCTTCTTCAGGGACGCTTTTCCGAACCTGATCTCCCTCATGGACGAAGCCTTCACCACCGTCGCCAGCCTAGACGAGCCCGACGACATGAACTTCGTCAAAAAACACGCGGACGAAGAGAGACGAAATGGGGCGGACGAACGCCGTTCGACCACCCGCATCTTCGGCTCCAAGCCCGGCGCCTACGGGGCGGGCCTGCTGCCGCTCATGGACGCGCGCAACTGGCGCGACGACGCGGACCTCGCCGAGGTCTACGCCGTCTGGGGCGGCTACGCCTACGGCAAGGGGCTAGACGGCGTCGAGGCGCGGGGGGCGATGGAGGACAACCTCAGGCGGACGGAGGTCGCGGTAAAGAACGTGGACAACCGGGAGCACGACCTCTTCGACTCCGACGACTACTTCCAGTACCACGGGGGCATGATCGCCGCCGTCCGCGCCCTCACCGGCCGCGACCCGAAGGCGTTTATCGGCGACTCCGCCGACCCGTCCAGGGTAAAGACCCGAACCCTCTCCGAGGAGGCCAGGCGCGTCTTCCGCTCTCGCGTCGCGAACCCGAAGTGGATCGAGGCCATGCAACGCCACGGCTACAAGGGCGCCTTCGAGCTCTCCGCCACCGTTGACTACCTCTTCGGCTACGACGCCACCGCGAACGTCGTAGAAGACTGGATGTACAGAGACGTCACCCGCAAGTACGTCCTCGACGAAGGTGTCCGCGATTTCATGCAGGAGTCCAACCCCTGGGCCCTGCGCGCGATAAGCGAGCGCCTCCTCGAAGCAGCCGAGCGCGGCCTCTGGGCTGACCCTGATCCGGAAGACCTCCAGGCGCTTAAGGCTGCCTATCTCGCAAACGAAGGCATGCTGGAAGAGAAGACGTGAAGGGTTTCTACGGGTGGTCGAAGGCAAGGCCCGCCCGCCCGGGCGGCCTGGGAGTTTGTAGGAGTGCCGTGGGCACGCTGGTAGGCGTTAGAACCGACTCTGTCCTGAAGGGGCCGGCACTCTCCGTCTCTCGGCTGATCGGGCTCTGGGCGTCGTTCTGTGGGAACTACCGCCACGATACGAGGAAGTCTTCGTGAAATACGTCGCGCTGGCCGTTGTTGGAGGAGCCACCGGGTTTCTCATCGCACGATTTCTGCTCCCGGCTATCTTGGACGGCAGTGTGTTGTTTTTGGTCTTGCCGATCCTGCTGGTGGCAACGTTGCTGCTCGCGCGGGCATTCCGGCGGGGAAGGTCGGGTTCGTGAACGCACCGTACCCCTTCTCGGCCATCGTCGGACAGGAGGACTTGAAGCTCGCCCTGCTCCTGAACGCCGTCTCGCCGGAGGTCGGCGGTGTTCTCGTGCGCGGGCAGAAAGGTACGGCGAAATCGACGGCGGTGCGGGCGCTGGCGAAGCTGTTGCCCCCGATCCGGGTTGTCGCCGGATGCCCGTACTCCTGCGACCCGGAGGCCCCGCACCCCGAATGCCCCGCTGGACCCCACC
>JALZNL010000067.1 GCA_030857715.1 Actinomycetota bacterium
GGGGGCCGGGGTAACAAAGACGAAAGCCAGACGACCTTACAGTCCGAAGAAGGGAGAGCCGGGATGGAAGGGCGAGAACGGGTCGTGGAGTTCGGTCGGGAGTTGCGGGAAGGCCCTGAACCTTCCGACCGGAGCATCAAGGAGATCATCGACGTTCTGAGACCGCAGGTTCAGGAGCTCGTCGCCAAACAGGTCGAGCTCGCGAAGACCGAGCTTGCGCCCGTGGGGAAGCGGGCCGGGCTTGCAACGGGGCTGCTCGCGGCGGCGGCCGTATTCATGCTCGTCTTCCTGATCTTCCTGTCCCTGACAGGGGTCTACGCGCTCGCCGTGTTCCTCCCGCAGTGGGTCGCGGCGCTCATCGTCTCTGTTATATTGTTGGTCGTCGGAGGGGTACTCGCCGCGGCGGGCGCGAGCATCTTGAGCAGGCTGGATCCCAAGCCCCACAAGACCATCGCCACCCTCCAGCAGAACGTGAACTGGCTCAAGGGGCAGATAGGCCGATGAACGAGATTCCGGAGCGCATAGAGCGGGAGATGTTCGAGATCCGGAGCCGCATGGCCCCGGACGTTCGTGACCTCAAAAAGCACGTCGAACCCCAGGCCGTCACGAAGAAGCTGACCGCCAGGATCAAGGACAAGATCAAGAACGCCGGCAAGAGCCTCGTCGAGTCCGTCAAGCGGCAGGCGAGCATGGTCGGCGAGGCCGGCAGGAATAAGAACCCCGCGGCCCTCACGGACGCGGTCAAGAGCGATCCCCGCCCACTGGTGCTCCTGGCCGTAAGCCTCGTCATCACCCTGATGATGGCGCGCAAACTCTCCAGCGGCCGCGGAGAATAGGCAAGTTTTCACGGCCTCCTCTCCGGGTGTGACCTGAGCCCGGAGCGCGCCTTGACCCACGTCCACTTCCAGCCCGTCGGCGGCGCGGCGGGCGACATGACCCTCGCCAGCCTCATCGCGGCGGGGGCGCAGCCCGAAGCGGTCTCCGCCTCTCTCCGCCGCCTCGACGTCCCTTTCGAGCTCTCGACGGAGAAGACCGAGGTAAACGGCGTGGGCGCGCTCCGCGTAACCGTCCACCATCCCGAAGAGCACGCCCACCGCGACTTCCGCAGCATCCGCGCGCTCGTGGAGGACGCGGGCCTTCCGGAGAGGGCCGCCGGGCGCGCGGTCGAGGCGTTCCGCCGGCTGGCGGTGGCCGAGGGGACGGTCCACGGCGTGGACCCCGAGGCGGTGACGTTCCACGAGGTCGGGGCGGTCGACTCGATCGTGGACGTGGTCGGGAGCTGCGTGGCGCTGGAGCTTCTGGACGTCTCGTCCGTGACCTGCGGCCCATTGCCCATGGGGACCGGCGTCGTCCGGGCCGCCCACGGCAACCTGCCGGTACCCGGGCCCGCCACGCTGGAGGTCCTGAAGGGATCAAAGGTCCGCTGGACGGAGGAGTCCCGCGAGACCACCACCCCCACCGGCGCGGCCCTGATGGCCGCCTTCACCGACGGACGGTTCACGGACGCCGCCCCGCCGATGACCCTCATCTCCATCGGATACGGCGCCGGCCGCGCCCGCCTGGAGCACGCGCCGAACCTCCTGCGCGCCGTGGTCGGCGAACTCGAAGGCCCCGCCGAGGAACTGACGCTCTTGGAGGCGAACGTAGACGACGCCACAGGCGAGATACTGGGCGCGGCGGTCGAGAATCTCCTCGCCGCCGGGGCGCCGGACGCCTGGCTCGAACCCATCGTCATGAAACGCGGGCGCGGCGCCTACAAGGTCTGCGCCCTGGTCGGGAAGGCAGACAGGGAGCGCCTGGCCCGCCGGCTCATGCGCGAGACCGGCGCCCTCGGGGTGCGCCACCACGGCGTCGGCCGCACCGTCGCCGAACGCCGCCACTTCGTCGTGGAGCTCCCCTACGGCCGATGCCGCGTAAAGATAGGAAGCCTGGACGGCGAGGACTTCGTCGCCGCCCCGGAGTACGCCGACGCGGCACGCCTCGCCGAAGAGACCGGGCTGCCGCTGCTAAAGGTCTACTCCGACGCAAGGACCGCCTACGGAGAGGTAGAGCCGCCGATAACAAAAAGCTGACGGCTAAGAGTTGATATCTCTAGCCCGGGAAGCCGGTTTCGAGCAGGGCGGCGCAGTCCTTGTGGACCTCGGCGGCGCCGGCCTCTTCCAGCTCCTGCTGGCCGAAGGCGCCACCCGAGAGGACGGCCACGGTCCGGATGCCGGCCTCCTTCGCGGACTCCACGTCCCAGATGGCGTCCCCGACGGCGATGGTATCTTCAGCCGAGGCTTCGGCCCTCCTCAGGGCCTCCTCGAAGATGTCCGGGGCGGGCTTGGCGTTCTCGACGGCGCTGGAGTTGACGATGCCGTGGATCCTGCCCTCGGCTTCGAGCTCCCGCATGTGGTGCTCCAGCTCCTCGTCCTTGGCGCTGGTGACGAACCAGACCGCGTGGCCCCCGTCCAGAAGCGAGGAGATCAACTCCTTCGCCCCCGGGAGCGGGTGGCCATGCTCCTGGAGGTCGGCGAAGTATTCAGAGTGGAGATCCTGGATCTTCTCGACCGTCTCGTCGTCGTCCACGAACTCCCGGATCAGGAGCTCCGAACCCTTGCCGATCTGACGGTGCAACTCCACCCTCGGCACCCGGCGGCCCACGTCTTCGAACGCCCGCGCCCACGCCTCGGTGTGCAGATAGTTCGTGTCCATGAGCGTCCCGTCCACGTCCAGCACCACGGTCTTGGCCATCGTTTATCCTTTCGTGTCTTAGAATGTGCGTATGAAAGACTTGAGAGAAGTTCCCCGGAACGCCGAAAGATCAAACGAAGACCCCGCCCACGCTGCCCTGAGAGAGGGCGCCGCCCTCGTCGAGCGAACCGGCCGGTGCCTCCTGCGACTCACCGGCAAGGACCCCGTGGGCACGCTGAACGCCATCCTCACCAACAGCGTTCCGCAAAACGCCGACCCCGGCGCCTACGCCCTGCTCCTGAACCCCAAAGGCCGCGTGCAGTCTGACCTCCGCGTCCTCAAGTCCGGGGAGGACGTCCTCGTGGACACCGAACCGGAGGGCGCGGACGCGGCGCGTGAGATCCTGGGCCGCTACGCCCCCTTCTCCCGCGTAAAGCTCGAAGACCTCTCCCATGAATGGACCGTGCTCGGCCTCTACGGACCCAGGGCCGGGGAGCTGCTCGACGGCCTCGACCTGGCCGAGCACCAGACGACGGAAGCGGAGATCGGCGGCGGGACGCTGCTCATCGCCGGCGTCGCAGCACCGGCCCCCGGCTACGATCTTCTCGGCCCGTCAGAGGCCGTGGCCCGCGCCAGGGAGCGCCTCATCGAGCTTGGGGGGGTCCCCGCGAACCTCGACGCCTACGAGACCGCCCGCGTCCGGGCCGGCATCCCCCGCTTCGGGGCTGACCTCACGCCGGAGAACTTCCCCGGCGAGGCCGGCATCCTCGAACGCGCCGTGGACTTCGGCAAGGGCTGCTACCCGGGCCAGGAGACCGTTGCCAGGATGCACTACCGCGGCCACCCGAACAAGACCCTGTACAGGATCTCCTACAGGGTCGAGCACCTCGCACCGGGCACCCCCATCCTCCAGGGCGAGAAGAACGTCGGCAAGATAACCAGCGTCGCCCCGCTACCGGTGGACGGCAAGTCCCTCGCCCTCTGCTACCTCTCGCGCAACACGAACCTCGACGCACCGCTCTCCGCCGGAGATGGGCGCGTCGAAGTCCTCGGCGAAGTCTAGTGAAACCGCCAGACGACTGCGCGAGCATCGAGGACGTCCGCGGGGCAATAGACGACCTGGACCGGGAGGTCCTGCGCCTCCTCGGCCGCCGTGCCCGGTACGTCGCCGCCGCGGCCCGCTTCAAGACGGACCCGAACGGCGTCCGCGCCCCAGAACGCCAGAAGGCCATGCTCGCCCTCCGCCGAGAGTGGGCCAAAGAAGAAGGCCTGAACCCGGACTTTGTCGAGAACCTCTACGGGAACATCGTCTCCCACTTCGTCGGCCGGGAGATGGACCATTGGCGAGAAGGACAGGCCTGACGCCGCTACGGACTATCGGGAATGGTTCCCGATAACCGCCGTTTCGGGGGGTGGGTCCATGTTACAAGCAGGCTGTAGAGGCGCAGGCTGACAACGGCTCGCAGGAGGGGTTGGGGCGGTGTGATCGAGGTCACGAATCCTGCGTGTGGAGCGCGCTCTGGCGGGTTTCAAGAAAAGTTCTTGGTTGTGATGCGTTTACGTTGTTGGGGTAGGGGGGCTGTGGTTAAATGGAGCTTGCAGTAGCAAGGTTTTACAGGTGGATTGGCGGGGTTCGATGCTAAAGGTAGACAACCTGCACGTTGAGATCGAGGGCGGCGAGATCCTCAAGGGGCTCGGCCTCGAGGTGGGCAAGGGTGAGATACACGCCATCATGGGCCCGAACGGGTCGGGCAAGAGCACGCTCTCGAACGTGCTCATGGGCCATCCCCGCTACGACGTTACGGATGGCACGATCGAGTTTATGGGCGAAGACGTGATGGAGCTCGAGGCCGACGAGCGGGCGAGGCTCGGCATGTTCCTGGCTTTCCAGTACCCGAGCGAGGTGCCCGGCGTCTCAGTGGCGAACTTCCTGAGGACAGCCGTTAACTCCGTGCGGGAGAACGAGCTCTCCGTGATGGAGATGTACCGGCTCATCCAGGAGAAGATGAAGATCATGCAGATGGACCCCAAGTTCGCCGAGCGGTACTTGAACGAGGGGTTCTCCGGCGGCGAGAAGAAGCGCAACGAGATCCTCCAGATGCTCATGCTCGAGCCAAAGCTCGCCATCATGGACGAGACCGACTCGGGGTTGGACATCGACGCGCTCCAGGTCGTCTCCAAAGGTGTGAACGAGTTGCGGGGGCCTGAGTTCAGCGCGGTCATCATCACGCACTACCAGAGGATCCTGCGCTACATCGAGCCCGACCACGTCCATGTCATGCTGGACGGTAGAATAGTGACGAGCGGCGGCAAGGATCTCGCGCTGGATCTCGAGGACAAGGGCTACGACTGGGTGCGCCAGGAGTTCGGCTCCGCGGCGCAGAGCTAGGGAAGGGACCCGATATGCCAGAAGACAAGAGCATTCAGGAGCTTGGGCTCGACGAGTACAAGTTCGGATTCCACGATCCGGAGGATTACTTCTTCAGGACCCCGAGGAAGGGTATAGACCCGGAGATCGTTGCCATGATCTCCAGGCACAAGAACGAGCCGGAGTGGATGCTGGAGTACCGGCTCAAGGCGCTCCAGTCGTTCCTGGACAGGCCGACCCCGCAGTGGGGCGGCGACCTCTCGGACCTGGACTTCGACGAGATCTACTACTACATCCGCCCGATGGAGAACCAGGGTCGCTCCTGGGACGACGTGCCCGACGACATCAAGAACACGTTCGAGAAGCTCGGCATCCCGCAGGCCGAGCGCGAGTCGCTCGCCGGCGTCGGCGCCCAGTACGACTCCGAAGTCGTCTACCACTCCTTGAAGGAGGAGTGGAACAACGCCGGCGTCGTGTTCATGGACATGGACTCGGGCCTGCGTGAGCACGAGGACCTCGTGCGCGAGTACTTCGGGACCATCATTCCGGCCGACGACAACAAGTTCTCGGCGCTCAACTCGGCCGTCTGGTCGGGCGGCTCGTTCGTGTACGTCCCGCCGGGGGTCCACATCGACATCCCGCTGCAGGCGTACTTCCGCATCAACGCGGAGAACATGGGCCAGTTCGAGCGGACGCTTATCATCGCCGACGAGGGCTCCTACGTTCACTACATCGAGGGCTGCACGGCGCCCACGTACACCACGAACTCGCTCCACTCGGCCGTCGTAGAGCTCATCGCCAAGCCGAACGCCAGGATCCGGTACTCGACCATCCAGAACTGGTCGCACAACACCTACAACCTGGTGACCAAGCGGGCCGTCGCCGAGGAGAACGCCACCGTCGAGTGGGTCGACGGCAACCTCGGCTCCAAGCTCACGATGAAGTACCCCGCGGTCTACCTGACCGGCGAGGGCGCCCGCGGTGAGATCCTCTCCGTCGCCTACGCCGGCGACGGCCAGCACCAGGACGCCGGCGGCAAGGTCGTCCACGCCGCGCCGAATACTTCGTCACTCATCACCTCCAAGTCCATCTCCAGGGGTACCGGGCGCTCCACGTACCGCGGGCTCCTCAAGGTGCACGAGGGTGCGGTGGGCTCCAAGAGCCGGGTCGAGTGCGACGCGCTGCTTCTCGACGAGAACGCGCGGACGGACACCTATCCGTACATCGAGATCGAGGAGAAGAAGGTCAACACCGAGCACGAGGCCACGGTCTCGAAGGTCGGGGAGGACCAGCTCTTCTACCTCATGAGCCGCGGACTCTCCGAAGAGGCCGCGATGGCGATGGTGGTCAACGGCTTTATCGAGCCGATCGCCAAGGAGCTTCCGCTCGAGTACGCGATCGAGTTGAACCGCCTGATCCAGCTCGAGATGGAAGGCTCGGTCGGCTAAAGACCTGGTAACTTGTAAGCAAGCGCGGAGCGATCGTTGGAGCGGGCTTCTTTCGGGGGTCCGCTCCTTTTGTTAAGGACAAGAAGCTCATCTCATGACAAAACCGCCTAAGTTTTACGACGGAGACAACGACAACGCTCATACCGAATTCCAGGAGTGGCGACAGCAACACCAGGAGGGCTACTTCCTGAACTACAAAGGTCCGAGCAACACAATGCTGCACCATGTTCTCTGTTGGCATCTACGTGATCCGGCAGATTTGGATCGCAGCGAAGATCGGAGCAGTTTGACCCGTCATAGAAAAATCTGCTCAACAGATCGCAGGGAACTGAGGCAATGGGCCGAGGAAAAAGGCGTGGAGAATCTGAAGCAGTGTCAGCATTGCATGTAGATCAGATTGGGTGGGCTCTTCCGAGAGCCCGCCCTTTTTCTTAGAGAGAAGGCAGGTCGTATGCAGCAGAAGGAAGCGCCGGAAGTTCTGAAGTCCAAGGGCATCACCGAGGAGACGGTGAAGGCCCTCTCCTCGTTTAAGGAAGAGCCGGACTGGCTCGCCGAGAAGCGCCTCTCGGCGTGGCGGGCCTTCGAGGCGCTGCCGATGCCGACCTTACGCGACGAGGCGTGGCGCTACACGGACATCTCCGACGTGCGCGTCGAGGACTTCCTCCCCTACGCCCCGAGCCCGGACGCCGAGAGCGAGGATGACCTTCCCGACGCCGTCCAGAAGCTCATCCGGGAGGGCGAGGAGAACTCGGCCCTGCTCGTGCAGCACAACTCCGAGACGGCTTACTCGCGCGTGGACGACGAGTTGGGCCGCAAGGGCGTCGTCTTTACGGACCTGCACACGGCGTTGCGGGAGCACGAGGAGATCGTCAAGGAGAAGCTCTTCGGGCTCGTGCCGGAGGACTACGACAAGTTCGCGGCGCTCTGCGCGGCAGGCTTTGCGGGCGGGTCGTTCCTTTACGTGCCGCGCGGGGTTGACGTGGAGGTTCCGATCCAGAGCTACAGGTGGCTTGACGTGGTCGGCTCGATCATGCCGCGCACCCTCGTCGTGGTCGAAGAGGGTGCTTCCGTAACGTACATAGACGAGTACGCGAGCGCGAGCGCCGAGGACCCGGCGTTCTCCAACGGGGCCGTCGAGCTCTACGTCGGCGAGGGGGCGAACCTGCGCTACGTCTCGCTGCAGAACTGGGAGCGCAACGTTCTTCACTTCAACACCATCCGCAGCCAGGCCGGCAAGGACTCGACCATCAGCAGCCTCGTCGTGGCGCTCGGCTCGCAGCTCTCCCGCACGAACGTGGAGGCGGGCCTGACCGCGCCAGGGAGCGACTCGGAGATGCTCGGCCTGTACTTCGCCGACCAGAACCAGGTCCTCGACCACCACACGCTCCAGGACCACATCTCGCCCAACGCCCACTCGGACCTGCTGTACAAGGGCGCGTTGCGCGACGAGTCCGTGGCCGTGTTCTCCGGGCTCATCCGGGTCGAGCCGGGGGCACAGAAGACTGACGCTTACCAGACGAACAGGAACCTTATCCTGGGGACGGACGACGCGTTCGCGGTCTCGTTGCCGAATTTGGAGATCATGGCCGACGACGTGAAGTGCTCCCACGGCTCGACGACCGGGCAGGTGGACGACGTCGAGCTCTTCTACCTGATGAGCCGCGGCATCCCGCGTGCCGAGGCCGAGAAGCTCGTCGTTTTCGGGTTCTTCGGGGAGGTTACGAGCAGGATCCCCCTGAGGGGACTCAAGGAGAAGTTGGACCGCGCCATAGAGGGCAAGATCGGGCTCGGCTTCGAGGAGCGGGTCGCCTAGAGATGCCGGAGTTCCACAAGGTCGCCTCCACCGACGAGGTCGCCCCGGGCACGGTCAGGCAGTACAGGGTCGAGGACCGGCCTGTGGCCCTGTGCAACGTGGAAGGCGAGTTTCACGCCTTCGAGGACGTCTGCACCCACGCCTTCGCCTACCTGAGCGAGGGCGGGATGGAGGGGGACAAAATAAAGTGCCCCCTCCACGGCGCCCTCTTCGACGTGAAGACCGGCAGGCCCAAGAGTTTGCCCGCCGTAAAGCCCGTCCCCCTCCACGAGGTGAAGGTCGAGGACGGTAACGTCTACGTCGCCATGAACCCCAAGCGCGTCAAGGTGGGTGGCCGGAGACGTCCGTGAGGCGGGGCCTGCAAAGGGTCCTGCTCCTGGCCGCGATCCTTGTCGTGGCCGCGACTTCGATCTCTTGTTCCGAGATAGAACAGGCCCTCAGGGAGATCAAGGCGCCGGAGGGGCGTGATGCTCGGGTCAGCCCCGGCGCGGCGGGGAAGTCCCTCAAGAAGCTGGAGGTCTCGCCCCCCGGCTCCATGTCCGGGTACGACCGCGAAGACTTCCCGCACTGGTCGGACGCACAGGAGAACGGGTGGCGCGTCTCCGACAGCACCTGCGACGTCAGGGACGCGGCCCTGATCCGTGACGGCGAGGACGTGGTCGTCGGCGAGGGCTGCGACGTCGAGTCCGGCCGCTGG
>JALZNL010000502.1 GCA_030857715.1 Actinomycetota bacterium
GGACCCAGGCTCCCAGGTCTCGTCCGTCTGGCGAATACCGCCGCCCTCCAGGAGAGAGAAGCTCCACGGCCGCCACCCGACCCAGAAGCCGCTCCGTCTCGTGCGCCGGGCGCTGCTCGCCTGCACGCGGGAGGGTGACCTCGTCTTCGACCCGTTCTGCGGCTCGGGGACGACGGCTGTGGCGGCCAAGGAATTGAACCGTTCATTTGTCGGGGCGGAGCTCGAAGGAGAGTACGTCGGGCTCGCCGCGCGCCGGATAGCCGCGGCGGAGCGGGGCGGTATGCTCGAAGCGATTCACGGCGCCGCGGCCGTCCCCGACGGTTGACCCGGGTCGTGGCGGGCAATAGGGTTGCGGTGACGGGTAGGCTACGAAGGTGGAGGATATGACAGAAGACGCGCAGGCGGCCGGGCTGCCGGAGGACGTCGCCGGGATCTTTCGCCTCGACGGGCAGCGGGCCATCGTAACGGGGGCGGCCTCGGGGCTCGGGAAGGCCATAGCGCTCGGGTTCGCCCACTTCGGCGCGGACGTGGCCTGCCTGGACATCGACCTCGAAGGCGCCCGGAAGACGGCTGACGAGGTCTCGGCGCTGGGGCGCGAGGGCTACGCGGTGCGGGTGGACGTGCGGGACTGGGACGATGTGCAGAACGCCGCGGAGGAAGTGAAGTCCCGGTCGGAAGTAGTAGACGTCGCGGTGAACGTGCCGGGCATCAACCGCAGGAAGCCCGTGCTGGAGTTGGAGCCTGAGGAGTTCTCCGAGGTGCTCGACGTGAACATCCGGGGATTGTTCCACTGCGCCAAGGCCTTCGGCGGGCTCATGGTCCCGAACGGTCGAGGCAGGATCATCAACATGGCCTCCATCTTCGGGCTCGTCGCCATGGAGCGCCAGGCTGCCTACGCTTCGAGCAAGGGGGCCGTCGTGCAACTGACGAAGGTGCTGGCGCTGGAATTCGCGCGGCACGGCGTCCGGGTCAACGCCCTCGCGCCCGCGTACTTCACCACGCCGCTGGTGCGCCAGATCATGGAGGACGAGGCCTGGTACGAGGACGTCGTCGGCCGCGTGCCCCAGGGCCGGTTCGGGGAAGTGTGGGAGATCGTCGGCCCGACCGTCTTTCTCGCTTCGAAAGCCTCCAGCTTCGTCACGGGTACCGTCCTTACGGTGGACGGCGGGTGGACGGCGGCCTGAAGGTACTGTCTGGAGGTGGTGACTTTGGCGGGTTGTGGTATCTTGACATCAGGAGGTCAAAGATCAGTATGCAGCAGACGAAAGATATATACGAGTACTCTACGGAAGAGTTTGTCCGGAGACTGGAGCACTCAGTAAATAGCGACCTGGGCATGGATCTAGATACTTTCATCAAGAGACATTCGCGCCCCAACGGGGAGCTATTGTCGTTTACGGAAGCTCATCTGGTTAGAGCCGCCAGATTGGCCGGACTCTTGAAGACCTATTCTTAGGACCGCAACTGGTCGACGATAATCGGCAGAGGTTGTCTGTTCAGGGGCTTGCTGATCACTTCGGCACGCTACTCGAAAAGACCATTAGCGCAAAGCCGATCAAGCTACAAGGTCAGAAAATAAGGGATAAAGAAGCTCCCGACTGGTTGATCGGCAACTACGCTCCAGACAGGGACAAGCTTCCCACCATTGAGCCTATCGAGTTAAAGAACGGCGGCTTCCTTCGGTTCGAGCATCGGGTGCGCGTGCTCGACGATCCGGGGACAGAACGCAACATAAATAAGACAACCACCCTCAGTTACAGTTATGAATACTCCGCAACTTCTCCGGACGATCCAGACTGGATTCTTCGGTACGAGTACGAAACGGAGCCTCAAGACCCGAAAGCCAGGTACCCGGCTGGTCACCTACACGTGAATGCGGAGCCAAGAGACTACACGCAAATTGAGAAGGTTAAGAACTTCCCTTTATTGCACCTTCCAACGAGTCGCTTGTCTATCGAAAAAATCATCTGGCATCTGGCAAACGAGCATACTCCACGTGCGAGAAAAGCCGAGAAACAGGAGTGGTTCGAGCTCCTGAACGAGTCCGAGAAGGGACACAGAGAAAGGACAACTACCGGAAAACGTCCGTCAACGCGACCTCCCATTCTTGACGGTTAGTTGCGTGCGTTCGCTAACTTGAGCCTACTCGCTGTAGTGCTCGCCGACACGCATATTCCTCGTCGGGCGAAAGGGTTGCCGGAGGGGCTGACGCCGCATCTCGAATCGGCTGATCTGATCTTGCACGCCGGGGATCTCCTGGTGGAGGACGTGCTTTACGAGCTGGAACACTACGCGCCGGTGCGGGCCGTGAAGGGGAACGTGGACGGGTGGGAGGTGCGGTCGCCGGAGACGCTGGAGTTGGAGGTTGGGGGCATCTCTATTGCCATGGTCCACGACTCAGGGACCAGGAAGGGGCGCCGGAGCAGGATGCGGCGGCGTTTTCCGGGGGCCAGGGTCGTCGTGTTCGGGCACTCGCACATCCCGTGGCTGGAGGACGAGAACGGGCTCATGTTGCTCAACCCCGGCAGCCCGACGGACAGGCGGCGGGCGCCGGAACACACGTTCGCGTTGCTGCGGGTGGAGGGCGGGGAAGTGCGGGCGGAGATCCTGACCCTGTAGGCGGGACCCGTTCCGACAGGGTATATTCTGGGACGGGCACGCCTGTAGGCGCCCACCGGGTCGGCGGCTTGGAGAGCGGGTCCATCTTTCTCATAAGGATCTTCGGTGCAACTCTGCTTGATGGGCGCCTCCCGGCCTCGCCGGAAGGACGCCGTTGAGCGAGCTCGCCGTGCTGCTGCCGCTGGCCCTGGCC
>JALZNL010000503.1 GCA_030857715.1 Actinomycetota bacterium
GCTGGGAGCTCAAGACCGACGGCGAGTTCGAGCGCCGACACCCGGAAGGGGACGAAGAACCTCTAGACAGCCAGGCGGTCCTGCTCAGGGATGGTTTCTAGGGTACCCGGCGGGCGGGGACAGGAGGGATTATGCCGGACGGGCCTCGGGGCTCATTCGACCTCTTGTAGCCCCGTGATTCTCACGCGCCTCACGCCGGGGAGGGCGGAGATCTCGCCGAGCATCTCCTGGACGTGCCGGCCAGGTGGGATGCGCAGTTGGATCTCGTAGCTGGCCTGGCCGTCTTCGATCTCCGCGTCGGTGCTGCGGATCCTCACGTCGCGGCTCTCGATGATCTCGACTACCCTGGAGATCTCCGCGCCCGCGTCCGCGAATTGGATGCTCAGGACGCCGAAGGCGGTGCGGAACCGCGAGACGACGTAGACCCGGACCCCGCGCAGCAGGTACAGCGCGATGAGCACCACGGCGGTCGTGGCGACGGCGCCGAAGTAGTAGCCGGCGCCTGAGGCCAGGCCGATGGCCGCCGCGGCCCACAGTCTGGCGGCCGTCGTGAGTCCCCGGACGTCGAGGCCCCGGCGGAGGATCGCGCCCGCGCCCAGAAACCCGACGCCCGTGACGACCTGCGCGGCGATCCTCGTCGGGTCGAACTGGACGCCCCGTCCTCCGCTCTCCAGGGCCGCCCGCGTGAACTCCGCAAACCCGTAGGCCGAGACGAGCGTGAAGAGCGCGGCGCCGAGACCGAGGAGTATGTGCGTCCTGAAGCCCGCCGCCTGGTCGCGCGTCTCGCGCTCCAGGCCGATCAAACCGCACAGGACCACGGTCGCGAGCAACCGCACCACCACTTCGGCGTTGGAGATCGTCAAGTTTTCCACGCGAACCATCCCAAAACGGACCACCCGCGCCCCCTCGACGCGGCATATCGAGCGGAATATACGGGTCGAAGGCCAGGCTTTCAAACCCCCTGACGGGTACAACAGGTTGTGTACCGGACGATTACGTTTGATATATTTTGTACCTGTTGACTTGCCGCCCGACGTGGCGGCCAAAGGGGTGAGGCGGAATGGCGCAGCAGAGGAGCAGGCAGAAGTCGTCCGGCGGGGGAAGGTCTGGCGGGAGGAAGTCTTCCGGCAGAACCTCCGGGAAGAAGCGTTCTCCGGTCGACCATCACGAAGTGGAGTGGCAGTTCGATGCGACGGAGCTCGAGCCCGTCGAGGCCTGGCTCCGGCAGCACTCTTCCGGGTCCGGGCTTGTGGTCGAGCCCGAGTCGGAAGAGAAGATCACCGACACCTACTATGACGCGGAGGACTGGCGCTTCTACCGGGCCGGTTACGCCCTGCGCGTCCGCAAGGCCGGGAGCAACGCCGAGGCGACGATGAAATCCCTCTCGCCCGCGGAGGGCAACGTCCGGCGGCGGCGCGAGATCACGGAGCCCCTGGGCGACGATAAACCGGCCACGCTGGGCAAGGCGCCAGGCCCGGTCGGAGAGCGCGCCCGCTCCCTCCTCGGCGGCCAGGACACGCGACCGATGTTCGAGGTCCGCACCCGCCGCCAGAAGTTCGCGCTTCTGCTGGAGAACCCCGCTGACGCGTCGGAGAACAACGCGTCGGGGGAGAAGATTCGCATCGGCGAGGTCCTGCTCGACTCTTCGGAGATACCGCTCGGCGAGGGCAGGGAGTCAGCCCACCTCAGGCGCGTCGAGGTCGAGGCCGGCGCGGGTACCGCCCCGACGCCGGACCTGCGAGGCTTCGTGGACGAGATGCAGTACGCCCTGGAGCTCAAGCCGGCCTCCATCTCCAAGTTCGAGACTGGCCTCTACGCCACGGGCCTCAGCCCGCGCGGCGACACCGAGGCGGGTCCCACGCAGATAGGCCCGACCATGTCTCTTGGTGAGGTGGCCTTCGCCGTGCTGCGCCGGCAATTCGCCGAGATGCGGTCCCACGAGCCGGAGACCAGGATCGGCGAGGACCCCGAGGCGCTTCACGACATGCGCGTGGCGACGCGCCGGATGCGGGCCGCCATGAAGGTGTTCGAGGGCGCGCTGCCCGAGAGGGCCAAGTGGTTCCGCGAAGAGCTTCGCTGGGTGGCGGGCGCTTTGGGCGACGTCAGGGACCTGGACGTCCAGATCGACCGTCTCGAGGCCTGGAAAAACGAGGCCGACGAGGAGAGCTCGGACTTTCTGGGCAAGATCCTCGACGTCATAAGGAAGCGGCGGACGGAGGCCCGCGGGCGTATGCTGGAGGCGCTGGACTCCGCCCGCTACGAGCGCCTGGAGACGTCCTTCGGCGAGATGCTGCGGCGTGGTCCGGGTGCTGAGAGGGAGCTCGCTCAGAGCAATGGCCGCAGCCCCGAGGGCGAGCCCGTCACCTCCGAGGCGCCGGACCTCATCTCCGCCCGCTACCGCAAGTGGCGCAAGGCCGCCAAGAGTCTGGACGAGTCCTCGCCGCCGGAGAACTTCCACGACCTGCGCAAGAAAGGCAAGCGGCTCCGCTACGCCCTGGAATTCGTCTCCGAGGTCTACGGCAAGCCGGCCGCGGCCCTGATCTCACCCCTGAAGTCGCTGCAGGACGACCTCGGCGACCACCAGGACGCCATCGTCGCCGCCGGGACCTTGCGAGAACTGGGCACCACGACCGAGGGCACACGGGTCCCCCGGGGCGCCGCCTTCACGATGGGCGTCTTGTCCGAGCGCTACCTTCAGGAGGCCGCCGGAATACGCTCCGAGGTGCTCCGGTCCAAGCCGTTTCGGGCCCTCGCCAAGGGCAAGAGCTGGAGAGACTTCGAGAATGTCATGAAGGACGCCGCGAAGAGC
>JALZNL010000504.1 GCA_030857715.1 Actinomycetota bacterium
GGCGTAATGTCGCCGTCGTTGTCGAAGGTCGGGGCGTTCTTTATGGCCTCCCCGTCCGCCGCGACCTCGACGAGCTTGCGCCGGTCGTTGACGCGGATGAGATCTATCGGGATCAGGGTGGACTTCATCCCCAAAAGGCCCGTCTTGACGCCGATGTACTCGGGCTGGTCGTTCGCGTCAACGAAGATGTCGTCGATCTTGCCGACCTTCTCGTAGTGCTGGTCGTAGACCGTGTACTCGTTGTACGCCTGCTCCAACTCCCTGAACCTGTCTCCGCCTTGTCCGGCGCTCATCTCGACCTCCTGCCGCGGGTTATCTCTCTACTCTCTCCTCTTCTTACCCCGGCAGCCCGAAACAAAGACCCTACAGAGATTTCGCGTCGTCGAGGATCTCGTCGGCGTGGGTCTCTGGCGAGACCTCGGGGTAGACCTTCGCGATGTTTCCGTCCGGGGCGAGCAGGAAGGTGACGCGGTTCGCCACTTCTCCATTGTCGCGGAGTATGCCCAGGGCCTCGGCGGCGCGGCCGTCCTCGTCGGTGAGGAGCGGGAAGTTGAGGCTGTACTTCTCCCTGAACTCGCGGTGGGACTCGGGGGAGTCCAAAGAGACGCCGTAGACCTTTATGCCCGCCTCGCCGTAGTCCCTCATGCGGTCGCGGAAGGCGCAGGCCTCCTTCGTGCAGCCGGGGGTGTCGTCCTTGGGGTAGAAGTAGAGGACGGTCTTCTGGCCGGCCAGGTCGTCCGGGCCGACGCGGTCCCCGTCCTCGGTTACGAATTCTACGTCGGGCAGGCTCTGGCCTTGCTGCGGCATCGTCATAGTAGACCCCTTTCGCGGGCGTAGGTTTCCTCCGTGGCGTAAGTCTACGCCGCTTCGGGGGCCGATGCGTGGAGGTGGCGCCGACGGACCCGCCGATTTTGCTAAAGGCGCGGGATGCTCTAACCTGACTCGCGGCGATCGAGGGCAACCGCCTATGAGGAGGGATGTGATGATGGCGTCTTTCGGATCTCGGGTGAAGCGCAGGGGTTTGTGGGCGTGGCGGCGGGCCTCCGCGCGATATCCGAAGCTGGCCGTCCTGAGGCGCCGGCTGTCCGCGGCTTCGGCCGGGTCCGGGCGTTCGCGGGTCGTCCCGCCGGAAGGGATCGTGGAGGACCTGAACCCCTAGCCGTCGGCGTAGCGCGCGACGATTTTTAGCACGTCGAGGTCAGGGTCGAGCGTGCGGGTGATCCCGTCGAGCAGGCCGATGGCGCGTCCCACGAGGAGCAACCTGGGCGGCAGGTCCCCAACGCTCGCCCCGAGGCCGCGCCCGATCTCCCCGAGCTCCGGGCGGGTCTCCTCCCGCCCACCGCCGAGCAGGACGCCGACGACCCCGAGCAGGGTCTCCATGTCGGTCTCCGGCCCCACCGGCAGCCCGGTCTCGCCGAGGGAGCGGGTCAGCGCGTCCATGTCGCCCTCCCTCATGGCGCCGACCATCCGGGTCAGGGCGGCGACGAAGGACGGTTCGAGGTCCATGGTGAGGCCGTGGTCGAGCAGGACTATGCGCGGGCCTTCCGGGCCTGGCTGAACGAGGAGGTTGCCCGGGTGCGGGTCGGCGTGGAGGATGCCGCGCCGGAAGAGCCCGTCGGCAAAGACGTCGTTGAGCGTCTCCGCCACCTCACCGGGGTCGATGCCGGCGGAGACGAGGGCTTCGCGGTCGGAGATCCTGACCCCCTCCACAAAGTCCATGACGAGCAACCGTTCGGTGGTCGTCTCTTCGACGACCTCGGGCACAACCACGTCGGCCCGGTGGGAGAGCGCCCGCCGGAGGCCCGTCATGGCCCGGGCCTCGCGCTCGAAGTCCAGCTCCAGGGGCAACGTCCAGCGGAGGTAGTCCGCGATGGGCTGGAGACGCACCTCGGGCTCCAGCCGGGCGATGGCGTCGAAGATGGACCCCAGGGCTTCGAGGTCTGCCTCGATGAGGCCGGGGATGCCAGGGTACTGGACCTTGACCGCCACGGACCGTCCGTCGCGCAGCGTCGCGCGGTGGACCTGGGCGATGGAGGCGGCGGCGACGGGCTCGCGGTCGAAGTGGGAGAAGACCTCCTCTATCGGGCGTCCGAGCTCGCGGGCGACGGCCTCCTCGATGACGCCGGCCGGTTGCGGGGGGACGCGATCCTGTAGTGAAGACAGCTCCTCGGTGTAGGCGGCGGGGAGGAGGTCGGGGCGGGATGAGGCGAACTGGCCGGCCTTTATGAGCGTCCCGCCCAGGGCTTCCGCCGCGTCGAGCAGGCGCCCGGCCCCCCGCCGGTGCGCGAGCTCCCAATCCTCCCGCCGAACGGTCCCCGGCAGCCAGCGGCCCCGCTCCCTGAGCGTCGTGTAGCCCAGGTACAGGTCAGCTGCGAGCGTCCCGAGCACGAGCGCCCTCGGGGAGGGCGCACCGCCCGACGGCGCGTCCCGGCCCGCCCGTTCCCCCGCGGCCAGGTTGGCGCCCGTCCAGAGGAACCACTGCGCCCGCGAGAGGTCGCCGAGGCGGAAGGGGGCGGCTGGGTCGGCCACGCCTGCGGCCACAGCGTCGCGCCACTCGGCCACCGAGCGCCGGGTCGCCCTCGCCAGCACCTCCCTGGCCCCGAGCGCCGCCTCCCCCCACGGGCCGAACGTCATGTCTCTTCTCCGGGCACGGTCGGAGAGTATACGCGCGGGGCGGCGGACGGGTAACCGCCGAGGCGGGAAGGACGTTCGTTTCCCAAAGTCCGGACCATGAAGGCCGCCCTGCCGGGTTGAGAGGTCCCACCCGGCCTTGCTATGCTTGGCGCCCGATCCGTGCGGGGTTTCGTT